>CAYWAX010000010.1:6621-20803 GCA_964456425.1 uncultured Nitrospinaceae bacterium
TAGATCTCTATTCAAATTGTCGTGCATTTATTTTTCCTGGAGAGGAAGATTTTGGTATCACTCCATTGGAAGCTCAGGCTTGTGGCAGACCTGTTATAGCTTTAGGCGCTGGAGGTGCGCTTGAGACTGTGATAGGAGTAAATAGTGAAAAGTATTTAATACCAAAAGGAAGAAATACATTACGCCATTACGAAAGCGACCCTACAGGTCTATTCTTTGAAAATCCAGAAGTAGAAGATTTAGTAGATGCTATAAAGTACTTTGAAAACAATGAAGATCTTTTCAGTTCTGAGAGTGCAAGAGTTCAAGCAGAACACTTTAGCCGTCACAAGTTTAAGAATGATGCAAAAGAAATATTTATGAGAGCATTTAAAAATTTCAAGTCAAAAAACTCAGTCTGATTTTAAGGGAAATTTGCTTTGATCTTAAAACGCTATGGTCAATTAAATGTTTTTTTACTATGTGTTTCCGATATTATCGCTTTATCTTCAGCTTGGTTTTTTTCTTTTTATCTTCGTTTTACATTAGAAATAATTCCAGTTCGACTTGGACACCCTGATTTTTATGATTATCTCTTGCTATTGCCTTATGTTTTATTTTCCTGGTTCATATCTGCAAGAATTACACACCTATATGAATTTAGAATTGGTTTAAAAAGTTCACAGGAGATTCTTCGTTTATCTGCGACAATTTTTTTAACCGTTTTATTAATTATTGCTATAACTTTTTTTTATAGAGACATAACATATAGCCGAGTTATGTTTTCTCTGTTTCTTATCATGAGTCCTGTTTTTTTGTTTTTTATACGTCGATTGTTCTGGTCATTGATACGTCGTTTCCGAAGGCTTGAAATTGATATTAAAAAAATTCTTGTTGTGGGAACTTCTTCCTTAGCCAATAAGGTTGTGGAACAACTTGAAGAATTTCGATATTTAGGTTTCCAAATCGTTGGTTATATATCTGAGGATAAGTCATCCCCTGATTTAATAGGAGATTTGCCTGTTATTGGCTCTTTATCTGAGGTGAAGTATATAGTTGAATCTGAAAAGATTGATGAAGTTTATGTTGCTCTTACTTCCCCTTTTAACGACGAGCGTGATGATTTGCTTAAATCATTGAATGATTCTAGCGTTGATCTGAGATTAGTACCTGACTTGGTTGATCACATGAGATTAAATGCTGGGATAGAACAATTAGGAGGACTTCCTGTAATTTTGTTATCTCAATCTCCACTTTTCGGCTGGAATACCATCCTGAAACGTTTTATGGATATAAGTCTTTCATTTTTGTTGCTCATGGTTTTATCTCCTATTTTATTCCTGATTGCACTTTTAGTTAAGTTAGGCAGTCATGGCCCAATTTTCTACGTACAAGAGAGAATGGGTTTAGATGGCGTTTCTTTTCAAATGTATAAATTTCGTTCTATGAAAATTAATGCTGAATCAGATACCGGGCCTGTTTGGGCAAAATCCGATGATGGTAGAAGAACCTATTTTGGAACATTTATTAGAAAATTAAATTTAGATGAACTTCCCCAATTGTTTAATGTTTTAAGGGGGGAGATGAGTTTAGTAGGTCCAAGACCTGAAAGACCTTTTTTTGTTGAACAATTTAGGAGTACTGTCCCAGGATATATGTTGAGACATAAAATGAAGAGTGGAATTACTGGTTGGGCACAGGTTAATGGGTGGAGAGGAGATACTTCTCTAGAGAAAAGGATTGAATTTGATTTATTTTATATAGAAAATTGGTCTGTAGGATTTGATTTGAAAATTTTATGGCTTACTCTATGGAAGAGTTTTTTAGATAAAAATGCTTACTAGAATTTTATATAAAACTGATTTTTGGTGTTGAAATGAAAATTTTGGGCGTGATTCCTGTAAGATGGTCCTCTTCTCGTTTCCCTGGGAAACCACTCGAAGATATATGTGGAAAGAGCATGATTGAACACGTTTACAGAAGAGTTTCTCGCTCAAAAATCATTGATAAAATAATTGTTGCAACGGATGACAAGAGGATTTTTGATGAAGTTAAGAATTTCGGAGGTTCTGTAAAGATGACTTCGTCAGTTCATGAAAGTGGCACTGATCGAGTCGCTGAGATTGCAAGTAGACCAGAAAGTGAAGATTTTTCAATTATCGTTAATATTCAAGGGGATGAACCATTCGTAGATCCCGTTTCAATTGATGCAGCTATCAAAATGATGTTGGATAATCAAAACATTGATATTGTTACTTTAGCTGTTAAAATTACTTCTTCCAAAGATCTTGTTGATCCTGATATTGTTAAAGTTGTTTTCGATAGAAATATGAAGGCATTGTATTTTTCAAGGGCACCAATTCCTTTTGTAAGAGATTTGATGAGTTCTGATAAATCGTATAATGTAATGAAATCGTCTAGTGAAGAGATGATTGATAATTTTTTCAAACATCTTGGATTATATGTTTATCAAAAGAAGATTCTTGATAGGTTTTCTAAATTACCTAAAGCGACTATTGAAGTGCAAGAATCACTAGAGCAATTACGAGCGTTAGATGATGGAATGAATATTATGATAGTAAAGACTGCTTTTGACTCAATAGGTATAGATACTCCTGAAGATCTAGAAAGAATTTTTGAAGACGAAAAAAAGAAAGCTGTAATTCAAGAGGAGATAGCAAGTTGGCAAAATATATCTTCGTAACTGGTGGTGTTTTAAGTTCGCTTGGAAAAGGACTAGCTTGTGCTTCAATAGGAGCATTGTTAGAAGCTAGAGGTTTGACTGTAAATCTTCAAAAGTTTGATCCTTATTTAAATGTTGACCCAGGCACTATGAGTCCATTTCAGCATGGAGAAGTTTTTGTGACTGATGATGGTGCAGAAACTGATCTTGATTTGGGACACTATGAAAGGTTTACCCATGCAAGAATGGGAAAAGTAAATAATTTTACTGCCGGAAAAATTTACTATAACGTAATTAGTAAGGAGCGTTCTGGAGATTATTTGGGAAGAACAGTTCAAGTAATACCTCATGTAACTAATGAGATTCAAAATTGTTTTAAGGCTGCAGACCAGGGGCAAGACGTGGTTATCTGTGAGATTGGTGGTACCGTTGGAGATATTGAAAGTTTGCCTTTCCTTGAAGCAATCAGACAGTTTCGGAATGAAATGCAAAATAATAATGTAGTGCATATACACGTGACTTTGGTTCCTTTTATTAAAACTTCGGAAGAATTAAAGACAAAACCTACTCAACATTCCGTAATGAAACTAAGAGAAATAGGAATACAACCAGATATTTTGTTATGTCGTACTGAGATGCCTTTAGATAATGATTTAAAAGAAAAAATTTCTTTGTTTTGTAATGTTCGTCCAGAAGCCGTAATTACGGCTGTCGATGTTAATTCTATTTATGAAGTTCCTCTGAAATTTAACGAAGAGGGATTAGATGGAATTCTTGTAGATTTACTTCGACTTAAGACAGAAGATCCAGATCTAGTATTTTGGAAAAATTTTGTTAAAAAAACTAAAGATAGTGAGGTGATAGTTAAGATAGGTATTGTTGGAAAGTATGTAGACTTGAAAGAATCTTATAAGTCTCTTTCGGAAGCCTTGTCGCACGCAGGTTACTCATCTGATGTTCGCTTAGAACTTTCATATATTGATAGCGAAGAAATTGAAGCTAAGGGAGAAGAACACCTTCTAGGAGAAGTTGATGCTATATTAATTCCTGGAGGTTTTGGACAAAGAGGTTTTGAAGGCATGATAATGGCATCTAGGTATGCTAGAGAAAAAAATGTTCCATTTCTTGGTATTTGTTTAGGTATGCAATGTGCTGTAGTTGAATTTTCTAGGAATGTTTGTGAATTTTCAAAAGCTAATAGTTCTGAGTTTTCAGAAGATACTCCCTTTCCAGTAATAGCTCTCTTGCCTGGCCAAGAAAATGTGGAATTAGGTGGAACTATGCGTTTGGGTTCTTATCCTGGAGTTTTAAAGTCGAAAACCTTAGCATCTAAAATATATGGGGATTCAACCGAATTTGAAGAGAGACATCGTCATAGATATGAATTGAATAATAAATATAGGGATTCTATGGAAAAAAAAGGACTCATTTTTTCTGGTATATCTCCAAATGATGAATTAGTTGAAATTATTGAAATTTCTGGACATCCTTTTTATTTTGGGTGTCAGTTTCATCCTGAATTTAAAAGTGCTCCGTTTTCTCCTCACCCTGTTTTTGTATCTTTTGTGCAGGCTGCAAAAAATGCCCGGAGTGAACTTTTTAAATAAAAATTAATTTTATTTAAGATTCAAAACAAGGGGAAAAATTGAAATTATCCAAGCAAGTCAATATTGGTGATTTTGTAATTGGTGGAGACTCTCTTCCTGTTCTGATTGCAGGGCCATGTGTAATAGAAAATAAAGAAGTAACGCTCAAATGTGCTGAAGTTTTGAAAAAGATATCAGATCAATTAAGTATAAATACAATTTTTAAATCATCTTTTGATAAGGCAAATCGAAGTTCTTCATCTTCATTTAGAGGTCCTGGATTAGAGGATGGATTAGCAATTTTGTCAGATGTGAAACAAAAAACTGGATTGCCAATTCTATCTGATGTTCATTCTGTTTTTGATATTGAAAATTCAAAAGAAATTCTTGATATTATCCAAATACCTGCTTTTTTGTGTAGGCAGACGGATTTAATTAAATCTGCATCTGAATCTGGAAAGACTGTGAATGTTAAGAAAGGCCAGTTCCTCTCTCCCTCAGATATGAAAAACGTAATATCAAAATTTTATGCTTATGGTTGCGAAAGTGTTTTAATTACTGAGAGAGGTACTACATTTGGATATAACGATTTAGTTTCTGATATGCGTTCTATTGTTAAAATGCGAGAGACCGAATGTCCAATTATTTTCGATGCTTCTCACAGTGTACAGAGTCCTGGATCACTTGGAAATGAAAGTGGAGGAGATAGAGATATGATATTTCCTTTGGCTAGAGCTGCCTCAGCAGTGGGTGTCGATGGTTTTTTTATTGAATGTCATCCATCACCCAAAAATGCATTGTCTGATGGCCCAAGTATGCTTGAGTTAGAAGATCTGTATGATGTCACGAAAACACTTCTTGCTATTGATAAAATAAGTCGAAGCTCATAAATAATTGAAAAACAAGAAATTTAAATTTGTCTATTTTTGTTATGTATATTTAATATTTATATAAGTGATTTCATGAGATTGAAGAGGAAATCAATTTATCTATTTGTTTTTTTTATGCTTTGTGCTGTTTCTATTAACAATTCTGAATCTAGAACTCATTTTGAAAATCAAATAATAAAGGAAGAGATAAAAGAATTAGAAATAAAGATTCAGTCACTCTTAAATAAAGGGAAACATAAAAAAGCTATTCAAGTTTTAAAAAGAGCATCTTCGATTACCAGTAGCAGACAATTATCTTTGAAATTCAAACTTGCAAATCTTTACTTTCAAAAATCTCAATTTCCAGAATCTCTTTTAGAATTAAATGAATTGCTAACAATAAATCCACAATATATTGAAGCGATTCTTCTCTCTGGAGATATTCATTTCAAAAAGAAGAATTTTAGAAAAGCACTAGAAAAGTACAAAAAAGCATTAGAATATGATGAGCAAGATAGTGTAGTAGTAGATAGAATTAATTTAATTAATTCTATCATTTCAAAGCAAAATACTCCGAATAAACGTATTTTAAGAGGACCACATCCTATTGCAATTTCAATAGAAGTTGAAAAATTATTTTTTCTAAAAAAATATGAAAAAGCTAAGGAATTAATCGAAAGAAATTTAAAATTTCATCCTAAAAATCCAAAACTACTATTTCTCATGGCCCAGTCGAATGAAAAGTTAGGATATCCGATAAAAGCGATTAAGCAATATAAAAAAATTTTAAAAATTACCCCAGATTGGTTAGACGTCTATGATAGTTTAGCTAAAGTGTATCTGCGTTCCGGAATGTTTAGAAATGCAATAAATGTTTATAAAATGGCAGGTTCGGTTGATAAGACAAACATAGATATGTATTTGAAAGTAGCGAAGCTTTATCGAAAAAAAGGTTTGTTAAAAAATTCACGGAAATTTTTGGAAAGAATTTTAATAAAACATCCCAATTCTAAAAAGTTATTATTAGAATTGGGCGAGTTATATTGGAAAGCAAAAGATATAAAAAAATCGAAAAAATATTTTAAAAAATTATTATTAAACGATCCTGATTCCCATCATGCGTTGAATAGACTTGCCTGGTTTTGTTCTATCGAAATGGATTGTTTGGATAGAGGAGTCCAAATGTCTAGAAAATCTTTAGATTTTTCTCCAGATAATCCATCTTATTTAGACACTCTAGCAGAGTTACATTATAAAAAAGGTGAACGCAAGAAGTCTCTTGAGTATATCAAAAAAGCAATTATGATTAACCCCAAAAATATTTATTATAGATTGCAACTAAGAAAGTTTAAAAAAAAATATTGAAAATTCACTTTTTTTTTCATAATATTTAATTAAATATTTAATTAGGGAGAAAAAGATGGGTATTCTAACGGTTTCTAGACAACTGGGTAGTGGTGGAGATGTTATTGCAAAATTGGTTGCTCGAAGTCTTAATTGGAATCTTTTAGATAATGCAGCTTTTGGAAAAGCTGCAGAAGAGTTTGGTTATGTTCGTGAAGAACTAGAACATATTGATGAACGAAAACCAGGTCTTGTCGAACGCTTCTTTAGAGATAATCAGTTAGTTTATCATGATATAGTTCGAGCAATAATGTTTGAGTATGCCATTAACGGAAATTGTGTCTTACTTGGAAGGGGAAGTAACATAATATTATCGGATATTCCTGGTGTACTAAAAGTTCGAATAATTGCTCCTGTAGATGTAAGAACAAGTCGATTAGTTGAAAATGAAGAAATAACAAAAAATATGGCTGAGAAGTTTATTGAACATAATGATCAAGAAAGAACTTCTTATTCGAGACATTTTTTTAATGCGGAATGGAGTGATGCAGTTAATTTTGATTTAGTGATTAACACACAAAATATTTCTTATGAAGATGCTAAGGAATCTATTTTAGAATTGTTGAAAGCAAACAGAGGTTTTCAAATAGATGATACTTCTATGACATTGCTGAAAGATCTTTCTTATTCTCAAAAGATTAAAGCTAAATTAATGGCAGACGATAGGATAGATGCTACAGGTATTGTCGTTTCTCTTGGCATAAATAATAGACTTTTAGTTTCGGGAAGAGTAAATAGTGAAGAAGAAAAAGAAACTATTAATGAATTGTGTAAAGAGTTACATCCTGAAGGTAATTTTGATAATGAAATTCTCATTGTTCCACCTATAGAAGGATGGTATCCAGTATAATAGTTTATTTAGATTCTAACATCTTCCTAGAGATTGATTAATATCATCTCTTAAAATTTCAAAGTCCTCTAATCCTACAGAAAAACGTATTAGTCCTTCGGGAATACAGGTCAAAAGAGAATTCTCTTTTTCAAGGTCGGGATATGCCATTTTTGCATGATGCTCTGCTTGACTCTCAATACCACCGAATCCTGCAGCTAGAAATGCAACTTCTAGATTGTCTATAAACTTATCAGTAATAGATTGATCCTTTAGTTCAAAACTAATAAGTCCCCCAAATTTATTTTTGAGGTATTTTAATGCATTTTGATGGTCTGGATGGCTTTTAAGCCCTGGATAAAAGACATTTTTGATCTTTTTGTGACCTTCAAGGAATTCAGCTAATCTGAGTGCAGTTTCAGAAATTTTAGACATTCGAATTTGCAGAGTTTTCATGCCTCTATGCAATAGAAATGATTCGTTTATTCCTAGTGTTGAACCTAAAAGCATTCTTTGTTCTTTTAAAGCCTCTATCATATTCTCAGAACCAGATATTGAACCTGCGACTATATCATTATGCCCAGATAAGTACTTTGTAGCACTATGAATGACAATATCGGCCCCATATTCAAGCGGATTCAGGATCGCGGGTGAAGCAATTGTAGAGTCAACAATAAAATGAGACTTATTCTTATGAGACCATTCCGACAATTTTTCAATGTCAGGGATTGAAAGAAGAGGATTTGAAGGTATTTCAGCGAAAATCACTCTAATTTCATCTTCTTGAATTTGTTCCAGAGTATCTAAACTGAAATTCGATACTGTTAGAATTTCAACACCATAACGAGAGAGAATTTTGTCAGCAAGATCTCTAGTATGACGATATGTAGTTTCGGGGAAAATTAATTTCTTCCTTGGTCCAAGTAAAGAAATTAAAGAACAAGTTATAGCAGCCATTCCGCTTGAAAATAAAAGAGAAGACTCAGAATTTTCCAGATTAGACAAGTAAGATTCAGTAGCAACAGTAGTAGGGTTTTCAAATCGAGAATAAAGATATTTATTTTCTTTCTCCCCTTTATGAAAACTTGCTAATTCTTCTGTATCTTTAAATGAGAAAGATGCGGTTTGGTACACTGGTGTTATAAGAGGGTTCTTAGATGAAATGTTGCTTGAACCTTTTAGTTCTTTTTTGTTCATAAATATTTTTCTCTGTCTAAATTTATTTATTTTCTTTGAAAAATTTATCTAAAGTTAATAAAACTTTATCTAAATCATTCGGTAAATGAACAGGTTTGTTAGAATGTACATTTGAAATTCCTTCGATATCATCTTGATGATATCGGATTTTCACTTCCGTAAATTTGAGTCCATGGGCAGTGGAAATGACTACAACTTTTTCGTTACTATCAATTTTTCCTTTTTTAATTAATTTTTCTAAAACTGCCAAAGCTACTCCAGTTTGAGGACAATTATACATACCTGTCTTGTCTGCTTTAGCCATCGCATTAGCAAGTTCTTCTTCGGTTGCTTCTTCAACAATGCCATCAAATTTTTTAATAGTTTTAATTGCGCGTTTGAAACTTACTGGGTTTCCAATTTGAATTGCCGTAGCTAGTGTAGTTTCTGCTTTCATAGATTCAAAAGATTCAAATTTATTTATATAAGAACGGTAGAGTGGATTCGCATTCTTGGCTTGTGCACAAATAAGTCGAGGAAGTTTGTCAATGAGACCAAGCTGTTGCATTTGGAGGAATCCTTTCCCTAAAGCACTAATATTTCCAAGATTTCCACCAGGTATTATTATTACATCAGGAACTTCCCAGTTGAACTGTTGCGTTAGTTCTATACTTACGGTTTTTTGCCCTTCTAATCGAATTGAATTTATGCTATTTGCAAGGTAAATAGGATGTTTTTCGCAAACTTTTTGGACAATCTCCATACAACCATCAAAATCAGTATCGATAGACAAGACTAAAGCACCATTTGTGATAGGTTGTATTAACTGTGCAACGGAAACTTTGTCCTTTGGAAGAAAAATTAATGAGGGTATATTTGCAGCAGCAGCATAAGCTGCAAGTGCCGCTGAGGTATCTCCAGTAGAAGCACACGCAAGAGCTTTTATCTCTTTTCCATCATTTATCATTTGTTTTGCTGCAGAAACTAAAACAGTCATGCCTAAATCTTTAAATGATCCTGTGTGACTATTTCCACATTGTTTAATCCAAAGTTCGGAAAGTCCTAGCTCTTTTTCAAGACGTTCTGCCCAAAATAAATTTGTTCCACCTTCGTAAAAAGAAATAATATTTTCATTTTCAATATTAGGAAAAATCCACTCTTTCTTCCCCCAAACGCCGCTTCCATGAGGCCAACTATTTCTTTTATATCTATCATCGAACAAATGTCTCCATTCAGAAGCACTTTTTGATTCAAGTTCTTTGAAATCATGTTCTACTTCTAGTAACTCTCCACATTGTCGACATTTATAAATTGTTTCGAATACAGAATAAGAGCTTTCGCAATTTTCATTTGTGCATTTTAACCAGCAGTTATAATTCATTTTACACCTATTTTAATGTCTTTAGACTTTAATTAGACAATATTTACGAACTGTAATGTTATACAGCTTTTTTGTAAACAAGGTAGAGAGGAAAGGGATACTTGTTATTTAATTATGCAATTGCTTCTTGTCTCATCCGAAGTACTTCTTTTTCGTTTATGAAATATACTATCACTGCCGCCTGAATACATAAGTATGCAGCTAAAATAAATGCAAGGTCATAACTTCCGGTAACATCAAAAATATAACCGCATAACCACGCACTTAGTCCTGCTCCTAACTGATGACTTAAAGTTATTAATCCAAAAAGTACTGCGACGTTTTTAGTTCCGAAAAAATCGACAGTGAGTGCAGAGGTCAGTGGAACTGTGGCAATCCACGTCAAACCAATTAATAGAGGAGTTGCCCAAAGTGTAAATTCATTTTTATAAAGAATAAATAGAATGAATCCTAAACTTCGAACTGCATAAACCATACTAAGTGGAATTTTACGACCTAGTTTGTCGGATAGTGGACCTACAATTAATGTACCAATTGTATTTAATCCACCTCCTACAGCAAAGGCCAATGCAGCTGTGGTAGCAGAAAAATTTAAATCAGTTGCAAAAGGAATCCAGTGAACAGTTATAACGGTAACTGTAAATCCACAAGTGAAAAAACTTGATGTTAAAAGTATAAACGGTTTTTTGTGAAGACACTCTACCCATGGGATATCATAAGGAAATGGAATTTTCGTTTTTTTATTTTCTTCTTTGTCTTTTGAATTTTTAGATTCTTTAGAAGGACCATCTTTTATTATGAAAAAAGAAATTGGAAGAATTGTAAATGCAAAAAGTATTCCTATATACATTAATGCAGTTCTCCATGTAACCATTTCAACTAAGTAAGCGAAAATAGGAATCAAGCATAATTGCCCCAAGCTTGTTCCTGAACTCATTATTGATAGAGCCATTCCTCTTCTATGTTCAAACCAGTTTGATAAGACAGGTGTTAGAGCTACAAAACTGTTTCCTGTTCCTCCTATTCCTAAAAGAAAACCATAGAAAAAATAGATGCCCCAAACCGAACTAATTTGGCTCATCCCCAACACACCTATTGTTGTTATTAAGGATCCAAAAGCTACTACTTTTTTTGCTCCAAAGCGGTTGATCATCAAACCACCAATTGGTTGAGATATGCCGTATAAAATTAAGGCTAAAGAAGCAGGCAAAGAAAGTGCCGCTCGACTTAATTGAAATTCTTCCATCATAGGTTTGAAAAAAATGCCAAAGGATTGTCTTGCACTCATTCCCATAAAAATAAGGATAAATGCACCTGCTAATACAAACCAGCCGAAATAAATTTTCTTAAACATTTTAGTACTCTAGGGCTAGAAAAACTTATGATATAATAATTATAGGTCGTTGACTAAGGTATATATTTAATCTCCAATTGACAAGCCAAATATTTTTTCAAGTTTTTTTTTAATTTGATGATTTCATCTTTCTTTTAGAACGAAGTTTCATAAATCAAGAGGTTCTTTAAATGTCAATTCCAAATATTATACATCCTCATCCTGGTCCAAAAACCATAGATGCAATTTCTCGTCTCAAACAAACAGAAATGAATGCTTCCCTTAGTTTTGGAATGAGTAAAGATGCTCTGATTGCAAAAAAAGCGCTAGGATCTAAAATTGAGGATATTGATGGAAACATTTTTCTTGATTTTGTGGCAGGATATGGTTCATTGAATGCAGGACATTGTCATCCCAAAATTGTAAATGCTGTATGCAAACAAGTTGCTCAAGTACATCAAGCAATGTCAATGGGTTCAGAGATTAGAATACAGATGCAAGAAAAATTACTATCATTGTTCGAAGGGCCTAAAAGAAGTGTAATATTAGGTACTGGTGGAAGTGAAGCCGCAGAAATAGCTTTGAAAATTGCTCGGAGAGAGACTAGAAAATCAGAAATTGTTGCTTTTACAGGTGCATTTCATGGAAGAACTCTTGGTTCTTTAGCACTAATGGGTAGAAAAAATCAAAGAGATGGAATTGGTACACTCATACCTGGTATTCATCATATTCCTTATCCTTATTTGTATAGAAGTATTTTCGGAGAGAATGAAAAATCGTGCATAGAAGGTACAATCTCTTTAATAGAAGAATTTCTATCTAATCCAAGCAGTGGATGGGGTAATGTGGCTGCTGTAATTATTGAACCGGTCCAAGGTAATGGTGGAATGATTCCTGCTCCGATTGGTTTTTTGAAAAATCTAAGAAATTTATGTGATAAACACGGTATTATACTTATTTTTGATGAAGTAATGAGTGGTTTCTGTAGGACAGGTCAGACTTTTGCTTATCAACATGAATATGGTATTGAACCTGATATAGTTGTGTTAGGAAAATCAATTTCAGGAGGATTTCCTCTTTCAGCATGTGTTGTAAAAAGTGATATTGTTTCTTCAAATCCTGGTACAGAAGGAAGTACTTATGGAGGAAATTTAGTTTCTTGCGCAGCGTCTCTAGCATCAATGGAAATCTATGAAGAAGAATCCTATACAGATCGTGCAAAAGATTTAGGAGAGTATTTTTTAAAAAACTTAATTCCCCTTAAAGAAAAATTCCCGATTGTAGGAGATATTAGAGGTAGAGGTTTGATGGTAGGAATTGAATTAGTAGAAGAGAGGAATAGTAAAATACCACTTTCTGAAGCAAAAAAGTGTAGCCAAAAAGCATTAGAAAAAGGTTTACTTTTATACCCTGGAGGTCATCATTTAAATGTTCTTGCATTTTTGCCACCGATAGTTGTTAAAAAAGAAGAAGTTGATACAGCTGTTTGTATTATAGATGAAGTATTAACAGAAATATTACAAGGTTTATAACTTTCAGGTATATAAAGTCTTTCTAAAAATTCTCCCAAATTCCTTTAGAATGTTTTTTTGCTAGTTTTTCTGCATTTCGAAGTTTTTTATGATATCGAATATTAGGATGTTTAATTATTGCTCTTGTGAAACCTCTTAAGACGAGTAACAAGTTAACAAATGATCCGTCTTCTAGAAACACGTAGTACTGTACCTGTCCGAAACGGTCTATAAGTTTTTTGTCAATTTCCAGCTTTACAGTTTGTCCTTCCATTAAATTTTTCAAGAATTTAAAGCATCTATTTGAAGCAGTATTTTTCCTCTGATTTTTTGAAACTCCTATAAAAGTAGACCTTTGTCCTCCGCCAACAAGAAAAGTGGAACAGTCTAAAACTTTTTTTACTTTTGTTGTTAATCTGGGATGAGAAGATTCTTTCACTCTTGTTTTGGCAAGAGATTTTTCGAAAAGAAAGAATGGTGATAAAATGAAAAATATTATAAGAGTTAGGATACAAAGCCGATTAAGTTCTTTTTTTTCTAGCATTTGTTTATTCTATCCTTATATTATTTCAGCGGTCTTTTATTTAGGTTATATCTTTGTAATTTTTTTAGCAATTTCAAGTTTGATGTCTTCTTGAAATTTTAAAAGATATTAGATTTCAAAGGAAAAAATATGACTCAGATTAAAGAAATGGAATTAGGAGCCCAGTATGATAGTTTTTTTTTCCTTCGCGAAAAATTAACAAAAGAAACTCGTGCTGGAAAAAAGTATCTAGACCTTGTGCTTGAAGATAAAACAGCAGTAATCTCTGCAAAAATATGGGAGATTGATTCTCAGGTTTTTGGTCAAATTACTTCAGGAGATTTTATTAAGGCAAGAGTTTCATTAGAAACTTATCGTGATCAAAAACAGTTGAAAATTTTTAAAGTAAGAAAAGTAATAGAAGAAGATTATAATAAGGGCTTTGATGAAAATTCTTGCTTTAAAATGACTCCATTTAATATAGATGAAATGTGGGAGGAAATTCGAAATATTTCCTCTGAATGTTCCCCAAAAGTGTCAGAATTGTTGATTAATATACTTGACGAATATTCTGAAAATTTTCGTGTTTGGCCTGCAGCAGTTAAAATTCATCATGCCTATGTAGGTGGTTTGTTAGAACATACTCTCTCGGTGACAAAAACTTGTCTTTATTTTGTAGAAAAGTATAGTATTTCTAGAGATTTGCTAGTTTGTGCAGCAATTTTACACGACATAGGGAAATTGGAAGAACTGTCTAAAGAAAGAGGTGTAGAATATTCTGAAAAAGGTCAGCTTATTGGTCATATTGTTTTAGGCAGAGATATGATAAGGAAAAAAGCTTCTGAAATTTCTGAATTTCCAGAAGAATTTTTACTTTTACTAGAGCATTTGATCTTGTCTCATCAGGG
>CAYWAX010000011.1:0-20531 GCA_964456425.1 uncultured Nitrospinaceae bacterium
GCATTCTTGATTTGTACCTGTGTCTCAGAATTGGTATTTTCTTCAGTTATCGTTTTATTCTCTTTATCTTGAGAAATTTTACTATGAATTGGATTAGACTCATGTTTGATATAACCTCCTCCCCAGTTCTCATCAGGAATAGATAATTTGAATGTTCCATCTTCCTCTCCTAATCCAAAATTATATAAGAAATAATCAGTGTTTTTTAATGCAATCTTTGAATTTACTTCCAGTATCTTGAAGCAGTCAGAATTAGGTTCAAACATATGGATTTGTTTGAAATTATCTCCACTTTGACAGGATGTAAGTCCAATGTTTGCGCCAATATCTATCAAGAAATCTGAATATTCTTTTTTTGACACATGAGTTAAAAAAATCTTGATATGTTCATCATAAACCCCCGAAGTAGCAGGATAAGGGGTTATAATGTCTTTATTTCGAAAGATAAGATTTAATCCATTTTCTGTTATTTTTTTGAAAAATAGGAATTTGATATAATTCTTTACAAATTTTTTAACAGATAGTTTGAAAGTAAAATTCATTGTCTCTTTATTCCTTTTTTGAGACACAATAGCAAAAAATACAAAGATATTTAAATTCATGAATATTTGCTATTTTCGAGTAAGCTTTTAGACTGATTTCCAATCATCTTTTTCATCCCATTGATCGAAAACTTCTTGTGCCGCCCTTAATGATGCATTTGTTCTCGGATATCCTATATAAGGTGCACAGGTAGTAATAGCTTCTATGATCTCATCTTGAGTTGCCCCTTTGTTTAGGGCGCCTCTGACTTGCCTTTCTACCCCATCATATTCACCTTGAGATGCACAAACAGCGATCAGAATAAATAATTTTATTTTAATTGAAAGGTTAGGTTGGGCCCATACAGTGCCGTAACAATACTCAAAGATCGCCCTTCCATGCATTGGAGATATCTCTGATAATTGTTCTATTCTTTCTTTTCCACTTTTTCCTAAAACAGATAGTGCGATTGCTTTTCCCTGTTCGTATCTTTCGTTATCCATTTAAAACTCCTTTATATGGGGACACAGAATTTTTTAAGAGTCTGCTATTCTAGATAACATTTCTTCATGATTTTCCGCCAGCACAAAATCTTGGTCTAATTTTCCGTTTCCGGATGGACTTTTTACAGCAAAAAATTTTGCTGAATCACTTAAAGTCATTGCACAATGAGGTGTATTTCTAGGGATATGTACTAGGTCTCCAGATTCTAATATCTTCATTTCATCTCCGAGTACCATTTTGATTTTTCCTTCCAAAATCAACATATATTGCTCTTCATTAGGGTGGAAGTGAGGAGAGGGGTCTTTTTTTTCCTGTGTTATTACCCATCCGCCTTTCATTAATTCACCAATAACCACATGATTGACATTAGAACCTTGGCCTTTTCTTTGAGTGACATTTTCTATGTTGTAAAATGGCATATATTGTCCTTTGATAATTTATTTTATTTCTCTTCTCAAGGTCTAGGAATCGTACTTAAATCTCTTGCTGGACTATAAATAGAAACAATTCTAACATCAGATAGAGTCTCAATTCTGTGGGGAATATCTCCTGGAATTTGAACTGCATTGCCAGCCTCTACTATATATTCTTCTTCTCCTTCAATATTTACTTTCAAACGACCTTCTTGAAGATATACCACCTGTTCTTGAGAGTGACTATGTTCTTGTACGACGTTAGCCTCACGTTCGAGAAAAAAAATCGTTAGATTATCTCCTTGTAATATTTTACGATTTGTTCCCGTCAATTTTTCAGAATCCATTTTGTTTAAGTTTACAAATCCCATGTGTTTCTCCTGTTTTGAAGTGATTTTTATTGTGAAGCGGAGATTTCCTTTTTACTTTTTTTTATTTCCTCAATTAATAAATTCTCATATGTTATTTCCCATTCACAAAATGGTTTTTGCGTTAAATGAGAGTTTAAATAACGATTTTGTTGCGTTACCTCTGGTCCTAGCCAAGAGGGATGTGTGAATTTATCATCAATATTGTTTAATTCTATTTCTGCGATAATTAAATGCTGATTTTTTCCACTGAAAACATCAATTTCCCATTTTCTGTGGTCATGATAAACCACATTACGGATCTTGGAGATGATGTTTGGAAGACAGTGTTTTTCAAGTAATGATTTTCCTTGTTCTTTTTCTATTTGAGACTCAAATTCAAATCTCTCATCTTTATTTTTTTCTATTTTAACAGTTAGATAGTAATCTTTATTATGGCGTCTTACTCGTAGGCTTTTACTTTCTTCAATAAAAAGATATCCCTGTTCAATCGAAGAACTAGAATAAGAATTTCCCCATGAAGAACACACTAGAAATTTTTTCTCAATTTCTATCAAAACCTTCTCCTTTATCCTAACAATAGATTTTTAGATTGGAGGATAAAGTCTTTTAGCTACATTTGGAGAACCAGGAGCGTGAACGAGTTTACGGACTACCACATCCGTCCATTTTTCTCTCACGGGGTCATGTTTTTCATGAATTGGAAAATGTTTGTTTCTCAATTCAAGAGAAGCAAACTCGTAAAAAACAGAATGTTTAGCCCAGGAGGATGCGGAAACAAGTTTTCTGCATCCAATGCAACCTTCAAGTGTTTCCATGCAGGGTAGTCTCCATTGTGCATACCAAGCACCAAGTTCGTCTTCATCTTCTACTTTTCCAGAGTTGAAACTTCCCATTTGCATCCATGGTCCTGGAGTCAAATCTGCACTTCTTTTTGAAACGTCAGGGCCATCAACTCTCGCTTCTTCTACATAAATTCCGGATCGTTCTCCAATTCTCATTGCAAGCATTTCTTTGGTTTCAGAAGAAAAGGTTTCTTGTAATTCTGCTGGAGTAGGATCAAAAAAAGGTTTTGTCGTCTCGGCGCCAAATAGAAGAATATATCGATCTCCATTAGGTACTGCTGAGTCGTCTGTGTGACCTAGTCTTCCTTCTACATTATTGAGGATGTCTTTTTTTTCTTGTGACTTGTAATGAGCTGCCCATAAATAACCATCTCTTTTCTTTGCTTCTGGAAGATGGACTTCATGCAGCCAATTAAGATATTTTTCTTTTCCTTCTTCTTCTAGATTATACCAAGTAGCCCAAATAGAGCGGTCCATAATATTCTCCTATTTATATATGAAATTTAAGAGGATTATATTATTTTTATTTCTAAATGCCCAATAACAATCAGATTTTTTGTCTCGGCGATATAAAATTTAAAGAAAAAATATAATTATTATTTGATAAATCATAATTCTTATTCAATTGTAGATACATTGAAATCTTTTGAGAGATAATTTATGATTTAATTATCTAGTTTGCAGTTAATTAAAATATTTCAGTTACAATTTTCGCCTAAATGTATTCCAATCTCGGAGCAAATTTGAGTAACAATTTTGTACACCTTCATCTTCATAGTCAATACAGTTTATTAGACGGTACTACTCGGATTAATGACTTAGTGAGGAGAGTAGAGGAACTTGGAATGCCTGCAGTTGCTCTGACCGATCATGGAAATATGTTTGGAGCATTGAAATTTTATAAGGAAGCAAAGAAAGTAGGAATAAAACCAATTATAGGTTGTGAGGTGTATGTGGCTCCCGGAAGTAGGTTAGAGAAGGGTCATGGGAGAAGCTCTGCAAGTCGTTCTTATCATATGGTTTTACTTGTACAAAATGATGTAGGGTACAAAAATTTGTGTTCTCTAGTTACGTCTGGTTTTACAGAAGGGATGTATTACTTTCCAAGAATTGATAGAGAGATTCTTGCACAGCATTCGGATGGTTTGATCTGCACTACGGCATGTCTCAGAGGTGAGGTAAATGATCATCTCTTAAAAGGAGATTATGAATCTGCGCAAGAGACTGTTTCTTTTTATAAAAACTTATTCCCCGATAGATTTTATATAGAATTGCAAGATCATGGTCTAGAAGAAGACAAAAAACTAATTCCAGAAGCTGTGAAGATCGCTAGGGAATTTGAACTCCCATTGATAGCAACAAATGATGTTCATTATTTAATGAAAGGAGATCATCAGGTACAAGAAGTACTCATATGTGTACAAACAGGAAAAACGTTAAGTGACCCTGACAGAATGAAAATAAAAAGTAATGAGTTTTATTTGAAAAGTGCAGAAGATATGGGACTTCTTTTCAAAGATTATCCAGAAGCTTTAGATAATACTCTCTTGATTGCTGAAAAATGTACTTTTAGTTTTAATTTTCACGATACCCATTATCCAAGTTTGGATTTACCTCATAATCAGACTCTAAAAGATAAGATTACCTCTCTTTCTGAGGAAGGATTAGAGAAACGTTTTCAGGAATTAGAGTTAGATCCATCTCAAATAAGTTTATACCGAGAAAGACTATCTACTGAATTAGAAGTTATTACTTCTCAAGGGTACGAAGGATACTTTCTAATAGTTACAGATTTTATTGAATACGCGAAAGATCATGGTATTCCAGTAGGTCCAGGTAGAGGTTCCGCTGCGGGAAGTCTTGTTGCATTTGCTCTGGGGATAACAGGAATTGATCCTATTGAATATGGATTGTTGTTTGAGAGGTTTTTGAATCCTGAACGTGTTAGCCCTCCAGATATTGATATTGATTTTTGTGTTGAAAGAAGAGATGAGGTTATTCGTTATGTCCAAGAAAAATACGGATCAAATAATGTATCTCAAATAATTACATTTGGGAGCATGCTCGCTAGAGGAGTTATTCGTGATGTAGGTCGTGTTATGGGAATTCCTTATGGAGAAGTAGATCGTATTGCAAAATTGATACCCAACGAACTAAATATCACCTTGGAAGATGCGATTAACAAGGAACCCCGCATGAAGGATGCATTAAAGAAAGATCCATTAGTACGTAATTTGATGGACACAGCTCAAAAATTAGAGGGTAACATTCGTCATGCAGGTACTCATGCAGCAGGGGTTGTAATTGCACCATCAGAATTGACTGATTACGTTCCTTTATATAAGCCTTCGGGTGGTGAAATAGTTTCACAGTATGACATGAGTGATATTGAAGAATTAGGACTTTTGAAAATGGATTTTCTTGGATTAAAAACTTTGACCGTAATAGAAAAGTGTATCAATCTAATTTCTAGCGAAGACAAAAAATTTAAAATTGAAGAATTACCTCTTGATGATAGTAAAACTTTTTCTCTTCTCTCTGATGGAAAAACTACAGGGATTTTTCAACTTGAGAGCGGCGGGATTAGAGAATATTTAAAAAAACTCTCACCTTCTAGTTTTGAGGATTTGATTGCTATGGTGGCTCTGTATAGACCAGGGCCTTTGAATAGTGGAATGGTTGATGCTTTTATTGATAGGAAGCATGGACGTGTGGATTTTGATTATTTTTTTGCGGAACTAACTCCAACTTTAGAAAGTACATATGGAGTGATGGTTTATCAAGAACAAGTTATGCAAATTTCAAATATTCTTGCGGGATTCTCGCTTGGTCGCGCGGATATTTTGCGTAAGGCGATGGGTAAGAAAAATGAAAGTCTTATGACAGAGCAAATGAATGACTTTGTAGAAGGTGCACTTGAAAGAAACCACAACAGAAAAAAAGTAGAAGAATTATGGAATCAAATTGAGAAATTTGCGGGATATGGTTTTAATAAAAGTCATAGTGCAGCTTATGCTCTAATAGCCTATCGAACCGCTTTTTTAAAGACACATTATCCTCAACAATTCATGGCTGCTTTGTTAACATGTGACTCTGACAATCCAGATAAAGTTATCAAAGATATTGCTGAATGCCGACAAATGAATATTTCTGTTCTACCTCCTAATATTAACGTTAGCATGAAAGATTTTATCGTTGAAGAGAATTCAATTAGATTTGGATTGGCAGCTGTGAAAAATGTTGGTTCATCTTTAGTTAGTTCGGTTATAAAAAATCGAGAATTCGATGGTGCTTTTAAATCTTTAGAAGATTTTTGTTTTCGTATTAATTATAAAGATTTTAATAGAAGATCTTTGGAAAGTCTAATTAAGGCATGTTCTTTTGATTCAATAATAGAAAATCGTGCAAGATCTGTAGATTCAATTGAGCAGATACTTGAAGTTGCTTCTAGAAGACAACAAAGTATAGCTGTTGGTCAAGGTTCTCTTTTTGCATCTAATGGTTCTGAAGATTTTCAAATACAAGGGTCACAGGTAGAAGATTGGTCTGACAAAGAACGACTTGTATATGAAAGAGAAGTTCTAGGTTTTTATGTTTCTGGTCATCCTTTAGATGATTGGGAAAAAATAATTTCCAAGTTTACTAATACAAACTCTCAAATGCTCAGTCAAATTTCTGGGACGAAAAAAATTCGAATGGCAGGGATAATACGATCTTCAAAAATGAGAACCACACGGATGGGACGAAGAATGGCTAATTTCACTCTTGAAGATCGTGATGGAACATCTGAGATGACAGTTTTTCCAGATGTTTTTGAGAATTGTTATAATTTTTTCGACAGTGAAGAGCCGGTTCTTATAATTGGCAATGTGGAATCCTCAGATGAGAGAGTTCAGGTGATAGTTCAATCGATTGAATTTTTACACGAAGCTGAAAAAAATCATGCGAAAAAAGTAGTATTGCAAATTAACGAAAGTAATTTTTCATTTAATAAGTTAGAAGCTGTGAAAGAAGTTCTATCCCGTTTCCCAGGCATTTGTCCCGTTTGTCTTTCGATTTCTCTTTCAAATCAGGAAGTATTAGTAGAGGCAGGTCCAAATTTTGTCGTAGAACCTTGTGAAAAATTAAGTGCTGAACTCATGAGTCTTGTCGGTACGGGTTCTGTTTATTTTGAATAGTGCTGATATGTTAACTATTAAAGCATTTTCTTTAGGTAAACAAGGATTTTTAGACTCATGGAATTTGCAAAAAGATTTGTGGGAAAAACGTTCTACTGGAGAATTAGGCCACGATGTTCTATTGTTTTTGGAACATCACCCGGTTTTCACTTTAGGAACAGGTAGTGATGAAGGTAATATCTTGACTAGAATCTCTCCATTAGATGGAGAGGTTATACCTCTGTTTAGGATAAATAGGGGGGGGGAGGTAACCTTTCATGGACCGGGACAACTTATGGTTTACGCAATCTTTGATCTTAGGAATTATGGAAAAGATGTGCATGCACATTGTAGAAAATTAGAGGAGATTTGTGTAAAATATTCTTGTACGATAGATGTTAACGTATTTAGGAAAGAAAAAACTCCTGGGCTTTGGATAGATAGTTGTAAGATTTTATCTTTAGGCATAGGAGTGCGTAGATGGATAACTATGCATGGGGTATCTTTCAACGTTTGTCCGAATTTGAAATATTTTCAAATGATCAATCCTTGTGGATTTGTAGATGAACAGATTACATCATTAAAGTCTTTGAAACTGGATGTTCCTTCAATGGATAATTTGATCTCTGATATCATTCCTATCTGTGCGGAGGTGTTTGGGCATAAAGTGACGAATTGTGAACGTGATCATTTGGATGAAATTTTGCTTAACTAAAATTTGGAGAATGAGTTGAATAATAGGTTGTTTTATTTTCCTTTGAGAAAAGGTGTTTTGGTTTTTGTTTTTATTTTTGTTTTTCCAGTTTATGACGTCTTTGCTGAAAGCCATTCACTTCTTATCGATTTGCCCACTAGCTTTTTATTTCTTTTGAAAAAGGGTGGCTACGTAATGATTCCAATTTTTCTTTGTTCTATAATTTCTTTTGCGCTTGTATTAGAAAGGTTTTTGTACTTACGCAGAAGTAAAATATTTCCTCGTCTTATGATGAAAGAGATTGATTCATTAAATCTCTCATCTGATTTCTCCGAAATTGAGACAATATGTAAAAAATATGATGCCCCCCTTACTCGCATAATTTCTGCTGGATTTTCTAGAAAAGAACTCGGATTAGGAGAAATGGAAAAAGCAATGATTGGATGTGGTCAACAAGAATCGAGTATCCTTTCTAGAAACCTGAGAGGATTGGGTGTAATAGCAAATTTAGCACCTATGTTAGGTCTTTTCGGAACTGTAATAGGGATGATACGTGCTTTTGATGTAATCAGTAAGGCAGGTACTGGTAATCCAGGATTAGTTGCTGAGGGTATTTCACAAGCGCTTTTCACTACAGCAGCAGGGTTGATAGTTGGAATTCCTTCTTTAGCTATTTATCATTTTTTTCGATCTCGCATAGATAAGATTGTTTTTGAGTTGGAAAGTATATCAATAAATTTAATTAATAATTTGGCAAAAAAAATAGGACAATAGATTAAAAGGAAAGTTTATATGCGTTTTAGCCATCTTAAAGAAGAAGAAGATTATAGTTTGCAGTTGACTTCCTTGATAGATGTTGTTTTTTTGCTATTGATTTTTTTCATGGTATCGACAACTTTTGTAGATTTTACAAGGCGTCTTGATATTCAGTTGCCAGAAGCAAAAAAAAGTAATGAAGTTTTTGAAAAAAAAACAATTTTAATTGAAATTGGTTTAGGAAAAAAAATTCATATGAATGGGAAATTAGTCGAATTGCAATCAGTAGAATCTGCAATTCGTTTAAAAGTAAAAGAAAAAATCAAACTTACTACAGTGACAATAAAAGCAGACAAACGAATTGATTATGGTTTTGTTGTTAAAATTCTCGGGAAAGTTTTTAATCTGGGAATAAGAGATATTGCTGTCGCTGTCAAATAAAGGCTTATATCCCTAAATGTCTATTTCTGATAATTTCACTCATAGATTGATTCTCATTAGGCATGGTATTTCTGAAGGATGTATAGAGGGTCGTTTTTTTGGAAAAACAGACACCTCATTGTTAGCTGATGCAAAAGATCAAATAACAGAAATGTCTTTAAAAATTAGTCCTTGGCTAGAAGAATTTCCATCTTTGAAGTTATATTCGAGCCCATTAAGTCGAGCAACTGACACATTGCAAATTTTAATCGAATCTCTCGAATTAAGTAATGAAAACTTTTGTCCTGAAGTTATTGATGAATTTTCCGAATTGAATTTTGGCGAATGGGAGGGAGAGACTTCTTCTTCACTAATGAATAAAAATCCTGAATTTTTTTCTAAGCATTGCGAAAATATAGTTTCATCTAATCCTCCTAATGGTGAATCTTTAAATGATTTATGGGAACGTGTTTGTCCGGCACTTGATAATTTACTATTTTCTGCTAGTGGTCATACGATAGTAGTTGTTGCACATTTAGCGGTAAATCGAATAATTTTATGTTCAATTCTTGGAATTCCAATATCGAATTTTTTCTATATTTCTCAGAATAATGCATCTTTAAATGTGATTGATTTTAAGGGAGAACTTCCACAAGTTCGATTAATTAATGGTTGAATGTTAGAATTTTCGTTTATTGATCGAATTTTTTTGATTTTTCTAGTTGACATGATAGCCGTTTTAAAGGTTTAGTAACTCTTTGTTTTTTTGTTAATAAATTTGAAGGATTTTAGTTTGAGAATGTACCAAACTACATCAATGTTGACCAAAGAAAGTGCTCCTCTTACGAGGAAATGGGTTTTGGTCGACGCAGCTGGTCAGCCATTAGGTCGACTTGCGTCAAAAATTGCTTATGTTTTGCAAGGGAAGCATCGTTCTTCATGGACTCCTCATGTAGATTCAGGCGATTATGTAGTAGTTATAAATTCAAAAAATATATCACTAACAGGAAATAAAATGGAGCAGAAGAAGTATTATAGGCATTCTGGATATCCTGGTAGTTTGAGAGAATTTACTGCAAAAGAAGTTTTAGAGACACATCCAAATAGAGTTATTCAAAATGCCGTTAGATTGATGTTACCTAAGTCTAAGTTGGGTAGGAGTATGTTAAGTAAAATGAAAATTTATGAGGACTCTGAACACCCTCATCAAGCTCAACAGCCACAGATTTTATCAGATAAATAAGTTTCTTGGGGATAATAAATGAAAAATGCATCAGAATCATTTTATGCAACAGGAAAAAGAAAGTCTTCTGTAGCTCGCGTCTGGATTGGTGCTGGTAACGGACGAATCTTAGTGAACAACAGACCTTTTGAAGAATATTTTCTAAGGGATACGTCTCTTATGGTTATTAAACAGCCTTTCGAATTAACGGAAACTTGGGGTTCTTATGATGTTAGAGCAACTGTTAAAGGTGGCGGATTAACTGGACAGGCTGGTGCAGTGCGTCATGGTATTTCTAAAGCTTTGTTAGAAGTAGATCAGAATTTTCGGTCAGTGTTAAAGAAGGCTGGTCTTCTAACAAGAGATTCGAGAGTAAAAGAGCGTAAAAAATATGGTCGTAAAGGTGCCCGGAAAAGTTTTCAATTTTCTAAACGTTAAATTTTTTAAGAAACTTAATCTTTGGGGTGCATTTCATGCATCCCTTTTTTTTTTTGTTTTTATTTATGGCATGATAGAATCTCATTTATATGTAAGTATTTTATAACTTTTTCATTTTGAAAATGTGTTTGAAGGAATTGACAATGCAAAGAATAGGCGTAGTAGGAGCGACTGGTTATACCGGATTTGAGTTGTTGCGACTACTGTCATGTCATGATTCGGTGGAACTAGTTTTAGTAACTTCAGAAAAATATAACGAAAAGAATGTTTCTGAGGTCTTTCCTTCTCTTGAGAGGTATTCCTCACTAAAGTTTCAAAATTTTAATGAGGAAAATTGTAAAAATCTTGATCTGATTTTCTGTTGTCTCCCTCATAAAGTATCGATGAATATAGTTCCATCTTTACTGAAATTAGGAAGTAAAGTAGTTGATTTCTCTGCTGACTATAGATTAAAAGATAAAAGCGTTTACGAGTCATGGTACGAAATTGAACATACAAGTCCTGACCTAATATCAGCTGCAGTCTATGGTATGCCAGAATTGTATAGAAAAGAAATACAAGATAGTCAACTCGTTGCGAATCCTGGATGTTATCCAACAGGTGCTATTTTGAGTCTTGTTCCTTTAGCTAAAGAGGGTTTGATTAATCCTTCTTCGATAGTAATTGATGCTAAATCCGGAGTTTCAGGCGCAGGCAGAAAAGAAAGTCTCCAATTCCAATTTAGTGAAATTGAACAAGGGTTTAAGGCTTATAGCATAGGGAATCATAGACATACCCCGGAAATAGAACAGGAGTTGTCTAATGCATTTAGCTCGGAAGTGAAGATAACTTTTACTCCTCATTTAATCCCAGTTACTAGAGGGATTTTTTCCACTATTTATTTTGAAGCTTCAAAGGAAGTAGAGATTTCCTTGATAAATGAAACACTTAGTAATTTTTATGAAAAAGAAAATTTTGTCAGGATTTTTCAAAGTCAAGAAAATCTTGATATTAGTCAAGTAATTGGAACAAATTTTGTTGATATGAAAGTGACTTTTGATAAAAGAACTAAGAAATACATAATGGTTACAGTTATAGATAATTTAGTTAAAGGTGCTTCGGGAGCAGCATTACAGAATATGAACATTATGTTAGGGATTCCCGAAACGAAAGGTTTGCCCAATGCAGGTTTTTGGATTTAGACATGGATAATTTAGTAAAAGAAATAAAAGGAGGGGTTTGTGCCTCTCAAGATGTACTAGCTTCGTCTTTAACGGCTGGAATAAAAGAGTCAGGGCGTCCAGATATGACATTGATTCAATTGCCAGTTGGTTCAAATTCGTCTGGAGTTTTTACTAAAAATTTGGTTTGTGCTGCTCCGGTTGTCATTTGTCGTGAAGTGATGGAAAAGAATGCACTGAGGGCAATTTTGATTAATAGTGGAAATGCAAATGCTTGCACAGGAGAAAAAGGTGAGGATGATGCCCGATTGTTATGCTCTTCTTTAGCAAGTTTGATGGGCTGCGAACCCGATAATATTGCAATTTGTTCTACGGGGATTATTGGTGTTGAATTGCCAATGGACAAAATGTTGCCTGCTTTAGATAAATTAGTTTTAGGTCTAGCGAGAGATAATGGTGGGCCTGCTGCTGAAGCTATCATGACGACTGATACATGTCCGAAAGAGTACGCGGTCGAAGTTGATTTTCCTGAAGGAAAAGTTCGTATTGGTGGAATGGCAAAAGGTGCTGGCATGATTGCTCCTGATATGGCGACTATGCTTGCATTTTTAACTACTGACGCAAATATCTCAAAAGAAATAATGGATCAGATTCTAATAGATTGCGTTAATCAAACTTTTAATGCAATAACTATTGATGGAGATACTTCTACCAATGATACCGTTATAATTGCATCCACTAGGTCATCTCTTAAAATAGATAACGAAGAGTCTATTTCACTCTTTGATTTTGCATTAAAGAAGGTTTGCAAGGAACTTTCACTATCAATCCTAAGAGATGGAGAAGGAGTTAGTAAAGTTGTATCTATAAACGTTTCAGGTGCAAATAATGATTCTGATGCACATTTAGTAGCAAGGTCAGTTTCTCAGAGTTTGCTAGTTAAAACCGCTATAAACGGAGAATTACCGAATTGGGGTAGGATCTTAGCGGCAGCTGGTTATAGTGGGGCAGATTTTGATCCTAAGGTTTTTAATCTTAAAATTGGTGATATTGGTGTAATGAAACGCGGAAGTGCGTTGAATGGTTGGGAGAATGCACTTTCAGATGTTTTGAAAAAAGACGAATATAATATAGAAATTAACTTAGGAGAGGGTGAGGGAACTGCTACAGTATGGACAACAGATTTAAGTTCTGATTATGTTCGCATTAATGCAGATTATCGTACATGATTTAGTTTTTCTAAATAGAGTTGAATCATCATTCTTCTTATGAGACATTCTTCTTTCTATTTTTAAGCGGAATATTGAATAAATATGTTTTTTTTCTGTTTTCTAGTTCACATACGATGCCTTTTCCGCTAAAAGGCATTATTTCGCTTCACGTTTTATAGAACGATGAAGTAGGGAGGGAGTTTTTTTGGATCAATTGACTTTACGTGAATTACTTGAGTCAGGTGCGCATTTTGGTCATCAGACTACGCGTTGGAATCCTCTTATGCAACCTTATATTTTTGGTGCTAGAAATGGGATTTATATCATTGATCTCCAAAAAACGTTGGGTCTTTTCAATACTGCAAGAGATTACATGAGACAAATTGCATCAGAAGGTGGAAAAATTCTTTTTGTTGGGACGAAACCACAAGCTCAAGAAATTGTTGCTGAGGAAGCAAAAAAAATCGGTATGCCATATGTTACGCAACGATGGCTTGGTGGGACTTTAACAAATTTTTCGACTGTGAAAAATTCTATAGCTCGCCTCGTTGATTTAGAAACTATGAAAGAGGATGGAACATTCGAGTTATTAGCTAAAAAAGAAGGTTCAAAAAGAGAAAAAGAGCGGTTAAGATTAGAAAAATTCTTAGGTGGTATTAAAGACATGAAGGAATTTCCTCAAGCTATGTTTGTTGTAGATGCAGGATATGAATATAACGCAGTTCGTGAGGCTAAAAAATTAGGAATTCCAGTAATTGGCGTAGTTGATACTGATGCTGATCCAACTGGAATTGATCATCTACTTCCAGGGAATGATGACGCTTTAAGATCGATCCGGTTTTTTGTGTCTAAATCGGTTGAAGCTGTTGAAGAAGGTGTAAATATTCGAACGGATGCAGGTACCGAGGAGGTAGAAGCCGTAATGAAAACAGGAGATACTGTTGCGGCAGAAATCCTTGCGGAGTCCTTTAAAGAAAATAGTGAATCTGAAGATAAAGAACAAAAAGAAAATTCTAAAAATGAAGATTAGCGTTATTTTTTAGAATTTTTATTTAAATGGTTTCTTGAGGAGAGTTATAAAAAATGGAAGTTAGTGCACAAATGGTAAAAGAATTACGTTCAAGAACAGGAGCCGGGATTATGGATTGTAAAGAGGCATTAAAAGAAAAAAACGGTGTTCTTGATGAAGCTATCAAATTTCTTCGTGAAAAAGGTCTTTCAAATGCATCAAAGAAAGCGGGAAGAGAAGTTAGTGACGGACAAATATATACATGTATTAATGAAACTGCGACAATAGGCTCTCTTATTGAAGTTAATTGTGAAACAGATTTTGTAGCTAGAACAGAAGAATTTCAGACTGTTCTAGAGACAATTTCAAAATATGTAATGGAAAAAAAAGACTCCTCTAATACTATTACTGAAACAGACGATTTTCTCGAAGATATTGTTAAATCGGCGATAGCAAAATTGGGAGAGAATATACAGTTTGGTCGTGCAGATAAATTCTCATTAGAAAATCAAAAAGTGGGTAGATTGGAGTCTTATATACACCCAGGTGCAAAAATTGGAGTTCTTTTAGAATTGCAATGTGAGTCAACAGATATTCAAGATTCTGAAGAGTTTAAAGAAACTGCTCACGATCTTTGTATGCATATTGCTGCAACCAATCCACAGTATCTATCTCAAGATGATGTTCCCGATAATATTATTAGTGCTGAGAGGGAAATTTTATTTGCGCAGTTAGCGGAAGAAGATAAACCCCAGGAAATTTTAGAGAAAATAGTAGAAGGTAGAATTAAAAAATTCAAAAAAGAAATTTGTCTTCTTGACCAACCTTTTGTTAAAGATACTGATGTGGATATAGATACATATATTAAAAATAAGAGTGAAGCCTTAAACGAGAAAATTGCGTTGACACACTTTAAGTGTTATGTCCTAGGTGAGTCTCAAATTGACAGTTCTAATACTTAGAAAAAATTTGTAGACTTTTTGATTCATTTTAAGTTTGTCGAGGTATCCTTTTGAATTCATCAAACCTACGTTTTGGAAGAGTGCTATTGAAACTCTCAGGAGAAGCTCTGGGAGGTCAAAGTCAATATTCTATTGACCACCAATTAGTTGATGAAATTGCAAAGGAAATTCTGGATGTTCATAAAATGGGAGTACAGGTTGCAGTTGTAGTAGGTGGAGGAAATATTTTTAGAGGAGCGGCTGCAGCAGAATCTGGAATGGAACGGACCAATGCTGATTATATGGGAATGTTAGCAACAGTTATAAATGCTCTTGCACTCCAGCATGCTCTTGAAAAAGTTAATCTTGAAACACGCGTCCAAAGTGCAGTTCATATGATGGAGCTTTGTGAGCCATATATCCTAAGAAGGGCGGTTCGTCATCTTGAAAAAAAAAGAGTTGTTATTTTTGCGGGCGGAACAGGGAATCCTTATTTCACTACAGATACCACTGCAAGTTTAAGAGCTAGCGAAATAAAAGCTGATTGTATTCTGAAGGCTACGAATGTTGATGGTGTTTATTCTTCTGATCCAAATAAAAACCCTGATGCTGAATTTATTCCAAGACTTACATATATAGATGTTTTGAATCGACAGCTTGGTGTAATGGATACTACAGCTGTGAGTCTTTGTATGGATAATAATTTACCAATAATTGTTTTTAATCTTTTGAAGAAAGGTAATATTTGTAGAGTCGTAAATGGAGAGAACGTAGGGACAGTTGTCGCATCCAAGTAGGACATTACCTTTCAGAGGAGGTCTTAGCTATGAAAGATATAATTGATGAACTTAAAAAAGGGATGAATGCAACTATAGATTCTTTGAAAAAAGAGTTGTCTCGTGTGAGAACCGGACGAGCAAATACTTCTCTAGTCAGTCATATAAAAGTTGAATATTATGGAACCCCGACAGACTTAAATCAAATTGCCAATTTAAGTGTTCCAGAACCCCAGCTTATAGTTGTCCAACCATTCGATCCAAATTCAATAGGCGAAATAGATAAGGCCATTAGACTTTCGGATTTTGGATTTAATCCAATTAATGATGGCAAAATTGTGAGAGTACCTGTTCCTCCCCTTACCGAGGATCGACGGAAAGAGATAGTAAAACTTATTAAGAAATCTGGGGAAGATCGTAAGGTTGGATTACGTAATGTTCGTCGTGATGGGAATGAAAATTTGAAAAATGCAGAGAAAAACAAAGAAATAACAGAAGATGATTCACGTAAAGGGCAAGATGAGATTCAAAAAATAACGGATGATTATGTTTCTCAAATTGAAGAAATTATTTCAATCAAAGAAAAAGAAATTTTAGAAATCTAATTTTTTGAGTGTTTTTATGAGGTCTGATATTAAAGAGATTGATTTCAAACGTTTGCCAAAACATGTTGGTATTATTATGGACGGAAATGGACGTTGGGCTAAAGGTAAGTCTTTGCCAAGAATTTCGGGTCATAGGGCGGGAGTAAAAGCAGTTCAGTCGACAGTAGAGTTTGCACGAAAAATAGGTATTTCTGCCTTAACCTTATATAGTTTTTCTTCCGAAAATTGGAGTCGACCTAAGAGAGAAATTGATTCTTTGATGGATATTTTGTCAGAATTTTTGGAAAGAGAGTTGAGCCGAATGTTAACTGAAGGAATTCGTTTCAACTGTATAGGACAGATCGAAGATTTACCCGATTTTGTTCAAAAAATTATTGTACGTGCTATCGAGGAGACTGCTGATCGTAATGATATGGTTCTAACTCTTGCATTGAGTTATAGTGGAAGGATGGAAATTACGAATGCTGTGAAATCAATTGCAAAAAAAGTCGATGTCGGTGAGATTAGTATAAGTGAAATAGATGAATCTACTATTCAGGAACATTTATATACTTCTGATTTGCCGGAATTAGATCTTCTTATAAGAACTGGAGGTGACCTAAGGTTATCTAACTATATGCTCTGGCAAGTTGCATACGCAGAATTGTTTTTTACCGAGTTAAGATGGCCCGATTTTACTGAGTCAGAATTTAAAAAAGCTATTCTCGCCTTTCAAAAACGTGTTCGAAAATTCGGGCTTACTGAAGAACAACTATTGTCAAAGAAGGTTTAACGTTTTGGTCCGGACTGTAAGTGCTCTTCTCTTAATTTCTTTTTCTATTCCGATAATTCTTTATTCTCCCAGTTGGCTCTTCGTTCTCTTTGTGTTCTTCATATGTTCAGTAATCTCTTATGAGTACAATAAACTTATTAGAAAAATATTCTCTGGTATATCTACATGGGATGTGACGTTAGATGTAGTCCTTATTATCTTTTTTGTTTGTTACACTGATTACTCCTTATATTTCTTCATATGTTACTTAGTCTTACAAATTTCCATGAAATTGTTTTTTTCTAAATCTAAAAGTTCGATATTTTTATCTCTAGGTGGAATTTTTCTTGGTGTAGTTTGGATAGCCTTACCTGGAATTTCAATTATTTTTGTTGAAAGGATGGAAATCGGAAGACTACTAATTATTTCTATTTTAATTCTCACTTGGAGCAACGATATTTTTGCATATTTAGTTGGAAAAAATATCGGAAGGACTAAATTGCTTCCCAGCGTTAGTCCCAATAAAACTATTGAAGGATCACTTGCAGGATTAGTTGGAGGAATTGTATCAGGAATTTTAATTTTTAGATTTTTACTTCCGTATGAATTACATGTTTTTAGTATAGTTTTTGTTTGTCTTATTTTCTCAATCTTGGGTCAATTTGGAGATTTGTGTGAGTCTGCACTGAAAAGAAAAGCACAAGTGAAAGATTCGTCTAACCTTATTCCAGGACATGGCGGTTTTTTTGATAGGCTCGATAGTTTTCTTTTTGTTATTCCGCTTCTTTACATTTTTCTGAAAATATTATGATTGTTAATTAACAAGGAAAATTTTATGAGTCGTAAAAAGATTTCTATACTTGGGTCCACGGGAAGTATAGGTAAGAATGCGATTCGAGTTATTAGAGAAAATAAAGATAGGTTTGAAATAACTGCTCTTTCAGCGGGAAAGAACTGGGAAGAGTTAGCTAAACAAGCTATTGAATTTTCTCCATCGTTTATTTCAATTTCTGATCCAAAAGATATTTCTCGTTTAAAATCTATTATTCCGTCAAATATTGAAATTTTATGTGGAGATGACGGAATTAGTGAGATTGCTAAAAATACGGATGTAGATGTTCTTTTGTCTGCACTTGTTGGATCAGTTGGACTTATTCCGACAATTGAAGCCATTAAATCTGGAACAACTGTTGCGATAGCAAACAAAGAAGTACTGGTAATGGCGGGAAATTTAGTTATGGGTCTTTCGAAATCTCTTAATGTTCCATTGCTACCGGTAGATAGTGAGCATGCAGGAATTGCTCAAATTCTTGCAGGCGATAAAATAAAGGAAGTTGAAAAAATTATTTTAACTGCATCGGGTGGGCCATTTAGAGAATTTGATGAAATTTCTCTTCAAAATGTGACACTTAAACAAGCACTTTCTCATCCTAATTGGGATATGGGTCCAAAAATAAGTGTAGATTCCGCTACTTTAATGAATAAAGGTTTTGAACTGATAGAAGCAAGATGGCTTTTTGATGTAGAACCATCTTTTCTAGATGTAATTATTCATCCCCAAAGTATTGTTCATGGGTTAGTTGAATTTATAGACGGTAGTGTTGTTGCCCAGATGAGTGTTCCTGATATGCGTTTTTCAATTGCGCAAGCTATAAGTTCATCAGAAAGAATTAAAAATAATATTAAACCGCTTAATCTGGTTGATTTAGGTCAATTGACTTTTGAGAAGCCCCGAGAAGATTTGTTTCCTTGCCTTAAGTATGCAAAGGAAGCAATGAAAGTGGGTGGTACTGCGCCTACGGTTCTAAATGCATCAAATCAGGTTGCAGTTGATGCTTTTATTAGTGGTAAAATTAATTTTCTGGATATCGCTAACCTTATTTTTTATGTTTTAGATAAACACAAGATTTCAGAAGTTAATGAAATTGATGATGTGTTAGATGCTGACCGTTGGGCCAGTGAATTAGCTACTGAATTTGTAAATGAGAAGCTTTTTTAAATTCACGGATAAAATTAATGAAGTCCAAAAAGTTAATTTCTGATGATTCTAGTATAGGATTCTCTGAAACTGTTTTTTGTACAGTTTTTGGAATCGGATTTATTCCTTTTTTCCCCGGAACAATTGGTTCTTTAGCAGGACTTTTATGTTATGTCTTAGCAGAACAATACCTTGAGTATGTTTCTGTAATTATTTTATTACTAGTAATTCCTTTCGGAATTATTTTTTCTGGTATTTATGAAAGTAAGAAGAGAGTCTTGGATCCTCCGGAGATTGTTATAGATGAATTCTGTGGTCAGATTTTATGTTTGTTAGGTTCTGGCTTGAGTATCCAAAGTTTAGTTCTCGGGTTTTTGATCTTTAGAGTTTTAGATATTTTGAAGCCTCCTCCTATAAAATATCTAGAGACCTTTCCTCGGGGATGGGGTATTTTTCTAGACGACTTATTTTCGGGTTTGATTGGGTTGCTTGTACTTCTTTTTTTGAGGTCCTTAATTTCGTTTTAGTTTCTCAGAGAGGAAAACATGATGGCGAAAAGATTTGAAGATGAAATTGCTCCTATCTTAATTTCTCGTAATTGGAGACTTGTGACAGCTGAAAGTTGTACCTCAGGTTTGATAGCTAGCACTATCACAGATGTTCCTGGAAGTTCTGCCTATTTTGATAGGAGTTATGTTACTTATAGTAATGAATCAAAAATACAAATGTTAGGAGTTCCAGAAGAAATTTTAATCAAGGATGGTGCTGTGAGCGAATCCTGTGCTCGATTAATGGCAGAAGGGGCTCTTTCTGCATCTGGAGTTGAAGTTGCATTGTCTGTTACTGGTATTGCCGGTCCTGGCGGTGGTTCTATTGATAAGCCTGTTGGCACGGTTTTTATGGCTGTTTGCTCGTCTTCATGCACTTCTTGTTACCTTCATAATTTCACAGGTGATCGTTTTGAGATTAAAGGTAAGACCGTACAAACTGCATTGAAAATGCTTTTTGAATTTTTGAACTAAAAAATAGAATATTTTTAATTAGCTCTCACAATTGGAATTTGATTCCATTGAGTTGTGTAAGAGTTGGATTTATTTAAAGATTTTCCCTTCCAGTTTTTCTTCACTCCCTCGCTTGCATATATCATTGTTCCTCTTCCCATACTATGATTCAGTCGATCCATTGTACTCATTAATTTTATTGATTTTTTTTGGTCTGTTTTAGGAAATAATTCTTGTTGGCATTCATTTTCTGGAATTAAACCCAATAATATAATACCTACTTTGTGATAGTAGATGTTCTTCTTGAATATCTTTTTAAGTAGAGAGAAAGATATCCGGATAAAAATTCTTGTGTCATTTGATGGATTAGGAAGGTTGCAAATAAGACTTTCATGGTGTTGAGGGGCTAATTTTCTAAATGGGTTTGTATGTAGAAAAATTAATATAGTTGTGGCCATTAAACAGTTTTTTCTTAATTTTTCTGCTGCATTTGTCACATAATTTGTTAATGCCTCTTCTATTTCTTTTATAGATGAAATTTGTTTTTTGAAGGACCTTGATACACATATACTTTTTTTTTTCGTGGGGATATCTTCTAGATTTAGACATTGGATTCCATGTAGTTCTAATATTGTTCTTTGTATATTGACATTAAATCTCTCCCTTATTTCTCCTTGTTTTAAACTCATTAGTTCTGAAATATTTTTTATATTCGTTGTTCTTAATTTCTGACCTATTTTATTTCCTATTCCCCATATAT
>CAYWAX010000012.1:0-20397 GCA_964456425.1 uncultured Nitrospinaceae bacterium
TGTTTCCTGTTGGAAAAAAACATCTTTTTCTGCAATTTTGGCTTCATATTTCTTCTTTATTTCTTCAATAGCTTCTCTGTCCTCAGGACTTAATTTTTCTAGTTCTTCTCTAGCTTTTTCACCAATAGAAGCAGTTTTTTGCATCGCAATTTCTAAAGCACTTTTCATTAATTTGTCTCCTCTATAACAAAAAACGAAATATTAGAATAAGTTATAGGAAGAGTGTATATCGGTCAACGTAGTTTCTCGGTCGTAATATCTATAAGATATTAAATTCATATTATTGATTTTTTTGCCATAGATAAGATTTTAACGATTTTATATAATGCAAAAAAAGCACGGAGGATTTTTGGAAAACAGTAAACCATCAAAATTAGAATTTAATCATTTCAAAGACACAAATTCAGGGTATGTGGAGGTAGCCTTGAATTTGTCTGTTCCGGGGCCTTTCACATATCGTATCGATATCGAAAAATTTTCTACAGTTACGCCTGGTTACAGAGTCAGAGTTCCTTTTGGAAACCGAAATCTTACGGGTTACATTGTCAGTGGAATAAGGAAAAGAAATCCTTCTAACATTCCGAATCAAAAGATTCGTAATGTTATAGATATTTTAGATGATAAAGCAGTGTTGACTGAAGAATTGCTAACTCTTACAAAATGGTCTTCGTTTTATTATCATTGTGAGTGGGGGGAAATGATACGTGCTGCACTCCCTGGATTAAGAGAGTCAAAAAGTAAAAATTTTTTTCAACTTACGTCACAAGGTGTACAATCTTTACTGGAACTTGAAAATACTCAACATCTCCCAGGCTTATCTCCAAATCTTTCTCTTAGAGATAAGATTACTTCGTTGCTGGATGCTAAACCCTATTCATTTAATTCTTTGTTAAGTGAATTGACGAAAGAGGAAAATGAATTTTTAGAAAAAGGGAAAAATTTTGAAAAGAAAGTAGCCAGTCAAATTAGAAGTCTTTTGAATTTAGATTTGATTGAGGAGTTTAAGAAAGATTCTATAGGAACACTTGAAAAGAAAATTTTATTTGTAAGATTAAAAAAAGGATTAGATAAAAGAATTCTTGATTCTTTTGACAAGAGAGCATTTCGTCAAGTTCAAATAGTTCATGAAATTCTCAGGAAAGGGTCGGTTTCTATTTCTGAACTAGATTCTGAATTTATTGGTGCTCGTTCAGTATGTAGTCGTTTGTTTGAAAAAAAAATTATTGAGTATTTTGAGAATGTTCAAATTCGGGAAGAACTATCCGACAATAAAGATTCTCTTTCTAAGGGATTAAATCTTACAAAAGAACAAAATGAAGTAGTGTCATCTATCGCAAATGATATTCAGAATAAAGAACATTCAGCAACTCTATTACATGGTATTACTGGTAGTGGAAAAACTGAGGTATATCTTCATTTAGTTAAGCGTGTATTAGAACAAAAAAGAACTGCCCTTATCCTTGTTCCTGAAATAGGATTGACTCCACAACTGTTAGAAAGATTTCGGAAACGATTCGGGAATCAGATCGCTTGTCTCCATAGTGCTTTTTCTGAGAAAAAGAGAACTGAAGAATGGTTGAAGATTCGTAATTCGAAAGTGAAAGTTGTTATAGGTACAAGATCTGCTGTCTTTGCACCTCTAAGTGATTTAGGTTTGATAGTCATGGATGAGGAACATGATTCTTCTTATAAGCAAGAAGAATCGCCAAGATATAATGCAAGGGATATTGCGGTATATAGATCGAAAAAAATGGGAATTCCAATTATTTTAGGTTCGGCAACTCCTTCTTTCGAAAGTTTCCATAATACTGAAAAAGGCAATTATAAATTAAAGAAATTATCCTCACGTCCAAGTGGACAAAGATTGCCTAAAGTAGAAATTGTTGATTTAAGAAAAGAGAGCGTTGGCGATCCAAAAAATCCAGTTTTGATAAGTAAAAGATTATCCGAATTGATTTATGAACGGCTTGAACGTGGAGAGCAGACTTTGTTGTTTCTAAACAGAAGAGGTTTTTCCTCTTTGGTTTTATGCAGACAATGTGGAGAGAGCATCCAATGCGAAAATTGTTCAACTTCTTTAACATTTCATCGTGATGGAGGAGATGAACTTAGATGTCATATGTGTGATTTTCGTACTGATCTTCCTGAAAGTTGTCATTGTGGTAGTAAGGAAATTGCATATATGGGAATAGGGACCGAGCGTGTTGAAGAGTCATTACGTGCACGTTTTCATAAAGCAAAAATAAAGAGATTTGATAGAGATTCTATTAGGACGACTCAAGATTACGATGAAATACTTACTGCAATGAGAAAAAAAGAAATTGATATCTTGATAGGAACACAAATGGTTAGCAAAGGTCATGATTTTCCGGATCTTACCCTAGTTGGTGTTCTCGTTGCAGACGTAGGTTTGAATCTTCCAGATTTTAGGGCCGGAGAGAGAACCTTTCAACTTCTTACTCAAGTTTCAGGAAGGGCCGGAAGAGATCGTGTTGCCGGCGAGGTTATCATTCAGACATTTAGGCCAGATAATTATGTAATTAATTATGCAAAAACTCATGATTTCAACTCATTTTATGAGAAGGAGATAGTTTCTAGAAAGTTGTTGGGATATCCTCCTTTCAAAAATCTTTTAAGACTTAGGTTCGAATCAGAAAATAATGAATTTGCTGTAAAAGCAGCAGATTGGGGTTCGAATCTTTTAATTGAAATGGGGTTGAAACGGGATAAGATTGAAGATGATGGTGAGAGTCTAGTTTTTTTGGGGCCAGCTCCAGCTGTTTTTGTTAAGGTAAGAAAAAATTGGAGATATCATATTCTTGTGAAATCTGCCTCACATGAAAAATTGAATATACTTGTACAAAAATTTCAACAAAAATATTTTGAAAATAAAAAGTTATCTAAAGACGTTAGATTAGTTGTAGATATAGATCCATACTCTTTGCTCTAATTTTTACGCGTGTTTTCGAGATTGTAGTTCAGATTTCCTCAGACGGAATGTTGATGGAGTTACTTCTAGACATTCGCCATCTCTAAGAAATTCTAATGCCTGTTCCAGACTAAAAATCTTTGGTGGAATAATTTTTGTAGAGATATCAGAGTTTGATGCCCTGATATTAGTTAGCTTTTTCCCTTTAGTTATATTTACATACATGTCTTGTTCTCTTGTGTTTTCTCCAACAATCATTCCTTCGTAAACACTCTCTTGTGGGTGTATAAACATTGTTGCTCTTTCTTGAATATTTTCAATCGAATAAGCAGTAGATTTTCCTCCTCTATCCGCTATTATGGCTCCTGAATTCCTGCTTTTAATATCCCCTTTCCATTCATCCCAACCATGGAAAAGGTGAGTAAGAATTCCTGTTCCTCTTGTGTCTGTAATGAATTCGCTATGATATCCAATTAATCCTCTGCTTGGAATAATAAATTCTAGTCTAGTATCTTCTCTTGTGATTTTTCTCATGTCTGTCATTTTGCCTTTTCGTTGTCCTAATTTTTGTGTGACTGTTCCTATATATTCTTCCTTAACTTCAATTATCAATTTTTCAATTGGCTCAAGTTTTCCGTTTTCCCCTTCTTTTGTTATAACTTCTGGTCTGCCAACGGTTAATTCATATCCTTCTCTGCGGAGTTGTTCTATAAGGACAGATAGTTGAAGACATCCCCTCCCAGAGACACGAAGTGTGTCTGTAGAATTAGTTTCGTGTGTTTGTATGGCAACATTATGTTTTGTTTCGTGTAAGAGTCGATCTCTAATTTGACGACTCGTCAAGAACTTTCCTTCTCCCGAAAGTGGAGTGTCGTTGATTCTGAAATTCATCGAAATTGTTGGGTCATCGACTTCTATTCTTGGAAGTGCTGAGGGTTTTTCTATGTCGGTAAGTGTATCTCCAATTTCTGCTTCGTCAAAACCTGCGATAGCTACAATATTTCCAAAAGACGCTTCTTTCTGTTCCGTAAGTTTGATTCCTTCGTAAGTAAAGAGTTTGGTGATTTCTTGTGAACTCTGTTGATTATCTTTGCCAAGAATTAATGCTTTTTGTCTAAGTTGCATGGACCCGTTTTTTATTCTTCCAATGATTAGTTTCCCTAAGTAATTATCATACTCGAGTCTTGAAATTAACATTTGTAGAGATTCACTAGAGTCAGAAAATGGCGGAGGTACTTCTGAAAGAATTGTTTCAAATAGAGATTCTAGATTTGTGTTTAATTCATCTAATTTTGATCCAATTTTTCCTTCCTTAGCAATTGCATATAAAACAGGAAAATTTAGTTTTTCTTCTGTGACATCCAAGTCAATAAACAGGTCATATATTTCGTCAAGGACTTCTGTTGCCCTTTGATCAGAACGGTCGACCTTATTGATAACTATTATAAATGGAAGTTTTGCTTGCATCGCTTTTTCTACTACAAATTTTGTCTGAGGAAGGGGACCTTCATAGGCATCTACCAAAAGTATTACTCCGTCAACCATCGACATGACACGTTCTACTTCTCCTCCAAAATCTGCATGCCCGGGAGTATCTACAATATTGATAAGTGTATCTTTAAATTGAACCGAACAAGTCTTTGACATTATAGTGATTCCCTTTTCCCTTTCTAAATCCATAGAGTCAAGGACACGTTCGCTCACATTTTGATTTTCTCTAAAAACTCCAGATTGCCATAACATCGCATCAACTAAAGTAGTTTTGCCATGGTCAACATGCGCAATAATTGCGATATTTCTTATCTTTTCAGAAGTAAATTCGGTCATTTTAATTCCTATTTAATTTGGTGTTTATTACTTTATGCATTTTTTTTGAACACTCGACTGGAATTGTGAATTTAGTGCGCATTTTGCTCTCGTAAATCTTATGTTTTCCAAAGCAGGACATAATTCCTTCACCATCATACCAAAATTTATGCGGATTCATTCTTTTTCCTTTACAAGGCAAGTCCTTATTAGGATTTTTACTTATATAAGCGCAACCGAGATGATATTTCTTTTTCGCTTTGAAAACCAAAAAATGTAGATGAGGAACATTTCCGCTAGCACATGAACCTGTGATTCCTACGGTCCCTATTCTTTCCCCCCTTTTTATCAATTGTCCTTTTTGAACAAAAATTTTATCTAAATGCGTGTATCCTGTTCCGATATAATTATCTTTTTGATCTCTTCCGTGAGTTATATAAACAGTATTGCCCCCGCATGACAAATAAAGTGCTCTAATAACTCTTCCATCAGATGCCGCTATTACAGGTTGTCCAATAGGTGCTTTGAAATCTAGTCCTGTATGTCTTCCCCTGGAACGTATAGAACCGAAGGTAGAAAAACGGGAATTATAATCTGAAACTATAGATGGAACATTGTTACCTATATTAAGTCTGATGCCGTGTGGATTTTCTTCTCCGTGTCTTTCTATATGGCCTGTTTCTATTATATTTCTGTGTGAACAAGAAATACAAAAAAATGAAAGAGATAACAAAAACAATAATCTTTTAAATAAATAATTTTGATGAAAATTGGCGTAATGTATAATCATTATTTGGTCGCTTAATTTAAATTAGTCTTTTTTTAATTTAATCTTTTAATAAAACCTAGTAGAAAGTATTCGATTCTATTTTTTTATTCAAGGCAATAAATTGAATTACGTACAATTAAAAGATATTGAAAGAGCTAGATCACAATTTCCAAATTGGATTAGGAGAACTCCTATAATTCCATTTTCTTTCGACTCTTCTGATGTTGGAAAAGAAAAACTTTTTTTGAAGGCAGAAAATCTTCAGGTGACTGGGGCATATAAAATTAGAGCTGCTATCACAATATTAAACTCTTTAACAAAAGAACAACTTTCGAAAGGTGTAGTTCTGACATCTTCAGGTAATTTTGCTCAAGCTTTTGCTTACGCAGGATCATGCTTGGAGGTGAAGATAGTGGTTGTAATGTTAGACAGAACAAGTTCTTATAAAGTTAAAGCTACAAGAGGTTATGGTGCAGAAGTCGTATTTTGCGGGACAGATGCACTTTCTCGACAACCTATGGTGGAAAAAATAGCTAAGGATAGAGGAATGACTGCTATTGATACCTGGGAAGAACCAATGGCTACAGTAGGACATGGTACTATTGGTCTTGAGATTTTGGAGGATATAGAGAACTTAGAAGCTGTTTTAGTACCGGTAAGTAGTGGTGGTGTAGCTGCTGGAATTTCTGCAGCAATAAAACAGACAAATCCTAAAGTAAAAGTAATTGGAGTTCAGCCAGAAAAGGCAAATGCTGCATATGTTTCTCTTCAAGCAGGAGAACCAACTGCTATAGGTTATTGGGATTCGATCGCAGATGGATTGTCTGCAGTTCGACCAGGATTATTCCCATTTCGTCATTTACAGAGATTTTTAGATGAAATTGTCTTAGTTAGTGAGATAGAAATTGCAAATGCTTTTTCTGAGATTTTGTATAGGTGTAAAATTTTAGCAGAACCTGCAGGTGCAGTTGCTACCGCAGCTTTTTTGTCTAAGAAAGTAAATGTTGATTTAATTACAGTTGCTACTGTTACAGGTGGAAATGTGACAGATGAGATGGTTTTAGCAATGAAAAAAATGCTGGACTAAATTTAAAGGTTTCTAGCTTCTTTTAGAGACAGTCTATTTTTAAAAAAATTTAAAAATAAAAACTAAGAAAATAAATATTCCAGAAAAATAAACGAAAATTCTTTGTTTGTGAGTATTATGTCTTGTCTTCCAGAAAGTCCATAGAAAAGATAACACTGCTAAAACTAAGAAAATCCAACTATATACCTGAAGTGTTGTTAGTACACTTCCTAAAATTCCTGCTGTCGTTGCTCCTAGACCAAGAGCTGTTAAAACAGAGGGCCATCAACAGAGAGTATGGCGAAAAAATCCCCATATCAACGTACTTAAGATAGTAATTTTGTTCATCTTTTAAAGAAATCCTTTTCGCTGTAAAATAATCTTGTATCAAACGTTTTAATTGTACTTCTTTTTATAATTTTTGAGAAGGTTTTAATTTTTTCCTTTTATTTAAATTGAGATAAGAATATGAAAATAATTTTGCCTATTTTCTTCATTTTTTTGTTTTTCTCCATGAAAATAGTTTTCGCAGAAAATTTGATTAACCTAGAAAGAAGTGCGTGGACGTATATAGCAGACAATGTTATGGGAGGAATTTCAAAGGGAAAAATTGATGTAAAAAAAAAGGATAACGAACGTTTTTATAAGTTACAAGGGCAGGTAAGTACTAAAAATAATGGTGGATTTATACAATTCCGAACTGAATTTAAAAGTGAGTTAAAAAAAGGTTTTAGGGGAGTAAGAATTACCGTTAGAGGTAATGGAGATTCCTATTTTGTGCATATTAGGACAAAAGGTATGTGGTTCCCTTGGCAGTATTACTCATCAAAGTTTAAAACAAAAAGAAAATGGGTTACATTTGATTTGCCATTTTTGAATTTTAAAAGTTCTAATTGGTATCAATCGAGTAATTTTTCTTCATCAGAAATTCAATCAATTGGAATTGTTGCTTTTGGAAAAGATTTTAATGCAGATGTGGATGTTAAATTTATAGGATTCTATTAATGTCTTGTTTTTAATTATATTCTAGATTGGATAATTTGACATTTGTTGAGTCAGTATCAAAAAAAACTTTTGTTTGATGTTAGTCATTCTGCTTGCTAGAATCAGGTTTGTTGTATTTTTTTAAAAGGAGAGAGTATGTCTCAAGAGTTAGAAAATAATGGGGTTAAATATTCTTTAGAGTCACGTATGGACGAGCTTTATGGTTCTGGAGTAGATGTCTTTATGTTGAATGAAGACGGCTCTCGTGTTGAAGAATCTATAGCTTTTGTCCCTGGAAAAGATGATACAGCGAGTCTTATTCTTGCTCAGCAATGGTTGAAGAATACTTTTCCTGAAGAACTGCCTAGTAAAGGCAAAAAAAAATAAGCGCCTTACAGGTACCTTAAATTGAATTCACTTCATAAATCTTCTGATAGTTCTATTCCAAATCCTACTGGTCCTTTCGTTCAGGTGCGTCAAGTAGGAGATATTTTTTTTATTTCTGGTCAGAGGGGTATTAATCCGGAAGATAATCAACTTGTCGAATTTGATATTGAAAAACGTTCTCGTCAGACTATGTTAAATTTAAAATCCATTGTTGAAGATAATGGCGGTAGTATGCACGATATTGTTTCTACCACTGTTTACGTAACAAATATGAAGAAGTCACGTCCGATTATAAACGAATTATACGAAGAGTATTTTGGAAAAAATTTTCCAACCAGAACTATTGTTGAAATTTCTGCACTAAATCAAGACGATATCATAGAAATTGAAGCTATTGCTCATATTCCGAAAAAACAATAGTGGGTTAGTCTTCTTTTTCTTGTTCTTCTATAAGTTTTTCTTTTACTTTATTAATTTCTTCCTTTAATTCTTCAATAACGTCAACTCCCCAGAATATTTTTCCTCTTATAACAAATGAGGGTATTCCAAAAATTCCCAAACTTTTTCCTTGAGACCTCTGACTATGCAAAACAGACAAGTATCGTTTTTCATTAATTACATCTTTAATTTCTTTACTTTTTAGTCCAACTTCTTCTCCAAGTTGGATTAATACATTTGGATCTTCAATATCTAAGTCTTCTACCCATCGAGCCTTATAAATTCGGTTTCTATATTCTTTTAATTTACCTTTTTCACGAGAATAAATTGTTGCCAAATGGGCATTAGTTGTTCGGCAATTTTTTTCTGGGGGATTGATAGGCACATTATATTTGTCAGCAAGTGGTTTGAACTTTGTGTTATAGAGGTCTAATTTTTTTTCAGTTGAATAGGGAGCAAATGGTTTTCCAGGAGGTCTCCCTTCCCAAGAGACCCATTCGATTTGTATATCAGGGTCTTCTTCTAAAACGGCGGTACCACCTACGGTGGCAACATAACAAAAAGGTCATGTGAAATCAGAATATTTCGTGATTATGATTGGTTCTTCTAATTTACTCATAATTTCTCCTTTACTACATTAAAACAATAATAGTTAATGTTTAGACAACCTCTGCTCTGTCGTGATCTATTTTTCCATAACCACCTTCATCTACCCAAATACCACGATTTCTAAGATAGTTTATAACGGATTGAATCTCTTCGTCATCCCCTTTAAATTCACAAACCTGCCATCCTGAATTCGTATTTACTTCTCCTCTTATGATATTTACCTCTAACTCAAATTTCTTGCCTAGTTCCCATAAAACAGGCAAACTTACTTGATTAGAGGGAAAAGTAAGTACAAATCTTCTTGTTTTACTCGGAATTTTGAATCCATGAATACCAATTTCATCTTTTTTCTCAACACGTTCTAAAAAGTTTTGTACTATCTGTGTAAGTTTGTCATATTGTACTAGAAATGCATCATGTCCATATGTTGATTCAACTGTATGGAGTTCAACTTTTTTCTGAATTTTTTGTAAAGTTTCTGCTATTTCAGTACTACATTCGGTTGGGAACAACCAATCAGAGATGAAACTAATTAAACAGCAATTGGTATCTAATGTTTCAAGGGCATTTTTTATAGAAGTGGAGTTAGACTTTATGTCATAAAGATCCATCATTCTAGAAAGATAAATGTAGGAATTTGCATCAAAACGATTCGAAAATTTTTCTCCTTGATAATCTAAGTATCTTTCAACTTCATATCGAGCGTTTACATCTTCAAGAAGATTTTCATTTTCTTTGGTTCTTCTTCCAAATTTTTCCCACATAATTCTATTACTTAAATAAGTTATATGAGCAATCATACGTGCGGTCATTAATCCTTTGAACGGATTTTTTGATTTGCTGTAGTTTCCATCATTCCAGTTTTGATCAGTCATAATTGCATGACGACCAATTTTGTTCCATGCTATACCCATAGGATTAAGACAAGCAGCAGCAGCAACTGGAATTATAGATTCACAAAAATTGCTGTAACGTATGCCCCATTCTAATGTTTGCATTCCAGCTAGTGAACCACCAATAACAGTTTTTAGACCTTTAATTCCGAGTGTTTCTAATGTTTTCATTTGCAATCGAACCGTATCTTCGACGGTGACCACAGGAAAGTCCATGCCATAGGTTTTGCCACTTGAAGGATTGACTGATGTTGGTCCAGTAGTTCCTGAGCAACCTCCTAGATTGTTAGTACAAATTATAAAATATTTATTGGTATCTAGAGCTTTTTCTGGACCAATCATTGGATCCCACCAACCTGGACGAGCATCATCTTTGTGATGATATCCAGCAGCGTGTGCATCCCCAGTTAAAGCATGTATTACAAGTATTGCATTGTCTTTGTTTGAATTTAGTTTGCCGTATGTTTCATAAGCAACCTGTATATTTTCGAGTATTTGACCAGACGTCGTTTTGAAGGGGTCGTCGAAATTTAAATATTGTATTTCAACCAATTCCTCAATTTTGTCTTTATTTTGATTGTTCATTTTATTCTCTAGCAGATTAATTTTTCTTATACTAATTAAAAATACATTTTAACGATCTTTTAAAGCTTTGGTAATATAAAATTACGTTTTTGTCGTTTTTTTTATTTTGGATTAAATTTGATAGTTTCTAGTTTCGAGAAAAGTATAAGACTAACAACACAACATGACCATGCGCGTGTTGCGGGTACGATTGCGAGAAGTTGGGAAGGAAATCATATCATCCCAAAAGTCAATAAACTTTTAAAAGAGGCAACTTTTTTTGCAATAGATAACCATGATGTTGGGTGGTATGATTTAGATCTAAATCCAGTTCTTGATAGAAAAAATCAGATGCCTATTAGTTTTTTCTCTGCAACTCCTGGAGATGTTGTTGAATTATGGAGGAGCAGTATTGAAACTTGTGAATCTTTCTCTCCTTTTTCTGGTTATTTGGTAAGTATGCATTTTCATAGACTTGCTAAAGCAGGAATGGATGATGCGCCTGAGTCAGAGTATAAAATACTTAACAATTTTGTTTTTCAAGAAGAAATTAGGCAAAGAGAATTTAAAAAAAGAATGGGAGAAGTTGAGCATCTTCACAAAGAAAGTCTGATTGAACTTTTAAGGTTTTCAGATACTCTTTCCCTCTTGATTTGTCGTGCTCCGGAAATAACTCCCAAGCCAGATATTATAACTTCATTTCTAAACAGTTCTATTCAAGTCAAAATTAATGACAATTCAGAGAAAATAGAAATATCTCCGTGGCCATTTATCAATGATTCTATTTTAATTCGTATACCTTCTTTGACAATCCCTAAAATGAAATTTGACAGTCATGACGATTTGCAGGATGCAATTTCTCTAGGCAAGGTTAGTATTTTCGAAACTCTTCTTGAACCTATGAATTTTTGATTTTTGGGCATTTTATGAATTCAAAACTACGAAAAATAAAAGTAGTGGCAGGGGTAATTTCATATCAAGAAAAAATCTTGATAACGAAACGTCCTCTTGATGTTCATATGGGAGGGAACTGGGAATTTCCTGGAGGTAAAGTTGAAAACAACGAGTCTGATAGAGAAGCTCTAAGAAGAGAATTGAAGGAAGAACTTTCAATTGAAGCGACCGTAAATCAATTTTTGTTAGAAACTAGGTATAGATATGAAAGTTTTGAAGTGAACTTATTTTTTTATGAATGTTTTGTTAGTTCTTATAACGCACATGACAATTTTGTATTAGAGCATAAATGGGTTCTTCCTTCTGATATTAAAGATTATACTTTTCCTCCAGCGAATAACGAAATAAAATCTTTGATACTTAAAAAATATTAAAGATTTCTTTTAGCACTCATTACTAATCTTCTTCCGTAAAGTGATTCGGGAGTACTACATAATCTCCAAAAATCTTTTTCTTCTTTGGTCTTGCTTTTTCTGTATTTAGATTTGCAATAAAACTTTTGAGGGAGCCCAAATATTTTTTCTATGAAATGTTTCGGTTTTTTTTCATCAACTTCGTATATCTTTATTTCTTCAAATTTAGCCATTTTCAAAAATGTATATAACCAGGGAAATGACCATGGCATGATATGCATATGTGCCCCAGGTTTCATTCTACCTATTAAATTTGAATAACTAGGAAAAAATCCACAAAAAAGATATTTTAGTTTTGACAAGGGATACCAAATGTTTGGTGTTGTAACTACGAAAACGCCTCCTTTTTCAAGGTGTTTGAAGACTGATTCTAAAAAGAGTGATGGGTTCCCAATGTGTTCTATTCCTTCACATGAAACTATGACGTCGTATTTTGGAAGTTCTGAAGGTAATCCAAGCTCTAAGTTTGAGGAATGAAAATTTCTATATCCTTTTGGTTTGTCTTCATATAGATCTATTCCGTCAATCTCAGTTGGGATAGTTTCCAAAGATTTAAGCCAACCATTTCCAGATGGTGCATCCAAGACAGAACGAGGTTTTTTTTCTTCTATTATCTTTAAAACAACTGGCATGTACGATTTCACTTTAGACATTTAAGAACCTGTTTGATATTACAAATTTTTAATTATTGATTTATGCGTCAGTTACACAACCTTCAGAAGCGGATGAAACACATTTTGCGTATTTATATAGAGTCCCTTTTGTAAACTTTAGGGGTGGCTCTGACCATGCTGCTCTTCTTCTGTTAATTTCTTCTTCTGATATCTTTAGTTCCATTACTCTTGCAATCGCATCAATAAGTATAGTATCTCCATCTTCTATTAGAGCGATTAATCCTCCTTCTTGAGCTTCTGGGGTAACGTGTCCTACAACAAACCCATGCGTTCCTCCAGAGAACCTACCATCTGTAATGAGTGCTAAATCATTTCCTAAACCTGCACCCATAATGGCTGAAGTAACAGTTAGCATTTCTCTCATTCCCGGACCACCTTTTGGTCCTTCATATCTTATGATTAAAACATCGCCTTTGTGTATTGTATTATTTTCTAGACCTTTCAAGGCTTCTTCTTCAGAATCAAAAACTTTGGCAGGACCTTCAAATTTTTCTCCTTCTTTTCCTGTGATTTTTGCAACGGCTCCTTCTTCTGCTAGATTGCCATATAAAATTTGTAAATGTCCAGATTTTTTGATTGGACTGCTTACAGGAAAAATAATTTCTTGTCCTTCAGATAACCCGGGAAGGACATCAATATTTTCTGCTAGAGTTTTTCCAGTTACGGTTAGACAATTCCCGTCAATATATCCTTCTTGTAGAAGAAGCTTTTGGACAGCGGGAACTCCTCCTTCGTTATGCAGGTCCTCCATTACATATTTTCCACTTGGTTTTAAATCTGCTATATAAGGGGTTTTATCGCTTATCCTTTGAAAATCATCAATTGTAAGTACTACATCTATTGCTTTTGCAATAGCTATCATGTGCATAACTGCGTTTGTGGAACCTCCTAGTGCCATAATTATTGTGATTGCATTTTCAAATGCTTGTTTCGTCATTATATCGCTGGGTAAAATATTTTTTTCAAGAAGATTGTACATAGCCTTCCCAATATTTGAACATTCCTTTTTTTTGTCATCACTCATAGCTGGATTTGATGCACTGAAAGGGAGACTCATCCCAAGAGATTCAATAGCAGAAGACATGGTATTGGCTGTATACATTCCTCCACAAGCTCCTCCACTTGGGCAAGAATGTCTAATAATTTGATTTAAATCATTTTTTTCAATCTTGCCACTAAAAAATTCTCCATATGCCTGAAAGGCAGATACCACATCTAATTTCTTTCCATCCAAAAAACCAGGACTAATTGTTCCTCCGTATACCATCAAACTTGGTCTATTTAATCTGGCCATTGCAATCAAAGAACCAGGCATGTTTTTGTCACAACCTGGCAAAGTAACTAATCCATCGTACCACTGGGCACTTACTACAGTTTCGATGGAATCTGCTATTATATCCCTAGATTGTAGTGAATATTTCATTCCTTCTGTTCCCATAGAAATTCCATCACTTACACCTATCGTATTAAAAATAAGACCCACCATTTTTTTGTCTTCTGAAATACTATGTTTGATTATTTCAGCTAGTCTATTTAGATGAAAATTGCATGAATTGCCTTCCCACCACATACTTGCGATTCCAATTTGTGGATTTTGCATATCTATTTCGTCAAGGCCAGCTCCGTAGAGCATAGCTTGTGAAGCTGCTTGTGATGGTGGTTCAGTAATTCTTCTGCTGAAAACGTTAAGTTTTCTTTTTCCATTTTCCATTCTTTAATCTCCAAAAAGATTGTTTATTTATAAATTTAGTGTTTGGTAATGATCCTATTACACTTGGCCCATGGAGCCTTGAAACGTTTCTCTTTTCTTGGCTGTGAGCATTTATCTAATGGGTCTGATCCCGATTTTACCTCTAAACCGTCGGAATATCCATCCAAATCACTGTCTCGATTTGTAGGATCCAAATTTAAAATAATTTCGTAACCATCATTTAAGAGATCTTTATCAGTATCTCTTCTTGTAGGGTTTGTTCGATATTTTTTGATTTCATCTTTATCTGAGAGTCCATCCCCGTCAGTATCTGATTTTTTAGGATTTGTATTAAATCTTCTTTTTTCATCAATATCCATTAATCCATCACCGTCTCTATCTACACAATTTCTGTTGAAAAGTTTCATTTTCGCATCTTTGATTCTTCTTAAAGACTTATTAATTAGATTGATTAAGAGATTTTCATTTTCTTCATCTTTCATGCTCGAAATTTGAAAAATAAGAAAACGTATCATACGGAACTTTTCAGGGACACATAGTTCAAGACTGCCTTTATTGTCAAGTTTTACAAATTCTTCTTTTAATAATTGATGTTCTTTGTATATGGTTTCTCTCAATAGATTGATTTTATTTTCATTGTTCTCTGGAATGAGAAAACGAGTGCATGAAAATAGAAAGGTGGTTAATAAGATTGTGAAACAAAAAATTCGAAACATTCTAAGCTCAATTATTTAGATAAAATTTAAAACAATTCATAATATATAAATAATATATTCCAAGATAGTTTTTGTATTGTCTTTTTTTTGACATACTTATTTATCTCCATTACATAAAATATTAGAATTCGGTATTCGTATTATTGTTGAGTTTAATTTTTAAGGGCATTGAAATGTCTAATTATGAGCTGATAGCAGACAAATCAAATATACATTGGGGATTTTATGATGCTTCCCTTCGTCCTGCACTTACTATTAATGATGGCGATACAGTAGTGTTTTATACAGAATCAGGAAGAAAAGATTTGGTTGGAACTTTGGGAGATAGAGTTTCTTCTCAGTTGATAGATATTTTTTCACATCATGAACAGGCTTTTGGTGCTCATATTATGACGGGTCCTGTTTTTATTAACGGTGCAAAAGAAGGGGACGTACTAGAAGTGAACATTAAGGATATTCAGACACGTTATGACTGGGGGTATAATGGTTTTCGTCCACTTGTTGGTGGGCTGCCTGACGATTTTCCTTATTCTAGAGTTGTTATCATAGATATAGATAAAGAGAAGGGAATTGCCGATTGGGGTGCAGGAGTGAAAGTTCCAATTAAACCTTTTTTTGGAAATTTCGGAGTAGCTCCTCCTAAATCATACGGGAAAGTTCCATCGACACCACCAGCTGCATGGGGAGGGAATACTGATAATAAAGAATTTGTAACGGGAACTAAAATATTTTTTCCAATTTTTAATGATGGAGCTTTGTTCTCTGTTGGAGATGGTCATGGATGTCAAGGTGATGGAGAGGCGAATATTAATGGCATCGAAATGGGATTAATAGGTACTTTTGAGTTCAAAGTAAGAAAAGATTTAAGTATTAATCTGCCTGTTGCGGAATCCGAAACACATCATATTTTCATGGGGTTTGATCCCGTTTTGGATAACGCTGCAAAAATAGCACTTCGTGAAACTATCTATTTTTTAAAAAATTCTAAAGGTTTGCATCCTGATGATGCTTACACTTTATGCAGCCTTGCAGTTGACCTTCGTGTAACCCAGATTGTTAATGGGTATAAAGGTGTACATGCAATGCTCCCTAAGTCAATTTTCTAATTTTGGAGTTTAGTATTAATAAAATAATTGCAAATTCTAGTACAGTGCAGTGGGGGTTTTATGATCCAGAAGCGAACCCTTTGTTTGATGTATCTTCCGGAGATATTGTAGAGGTTCATACAGAACCTGGGATGAGAGAAGTTGACTCGGAAATGAGAGAAATAGTTTCCCCTGAGTTAATTGATATTGTCGAAAATGGGGAGCGCAAACTTGGAGGTCATATTTTAAATGGTCCAATAGGAATAAGAGAGGCATTAGCAGGAGATGTTTTGGAAGTGAAAATGTTAGAAATTCTTCCAAGGTATAATTGGGGTTTTAACAGATTTCGTCCTCTGTCAGGTGGTTTACCCGAGGATTTCCCTTATGAGAGAAGAATTATTATTGAGATTGATAAAGAAAAAAATGTTTGTGATTGGGAAACTGGGGTGCCGATTCCTCTTTCACCGTTTTTTGGAAATATGGGGGTTGCTCCCCCTTTAAATCTCGGGAAGGTAACATCTGGAGTCCCCGGTCCGTGGGGCGGAAATATGGATAATAAAGAATTTACTGTTGGAACCAGTGTTTTTTTTCCAGTTTTTGTAGATGGTGCTCAGTTTTCGATTGGTGATGGTCATGGATGTCAGGGAGATGGGGAAAGCTGTCTTTCTGCTTTGGAGTGTGGTTTAGTAGGAAAAATACAATTTTTCCTTCACAGAAATACTACTCTAGATGTTCCCATGGCTGAATCTTCTTCAGACTATATTTTTATGGGTTTTGATCCTATCTTAGACAATGCAATCAAAAGTGTTATAAGAGAGGCAATAAAATTTTTAGTTGAACGCTTTGAAATGAAAAAAGATGATGCGTATACATTGTGCAGCCTCTCCTTAGATTTGCGTGTTACGCAAATTGTCAATGGAACAAAAGGAGTCCATGGTCTTTTGTCCAAATCTTTATTTGAGGATATGAACTAGTATGGAACATGAATTATTCGCAAACCCTGAAAATGTGAGCCGTGGTTTTTATGATGCTAGTACTCCTCCAATACTAACTGTAAAGTCAGGAGATACACTTCGGGTCCATACAGAATCAGGCTTAGAAGAACATTTAGAATTAGTCGGAGATCGCGCTTCAGATGAATTCCGAGCAATTATAGAGAAACTTCCAATTGGTCCTGGTCCTCATATTTTGATTGGCCCAATTGCTATTGAGGGTACTTCTCCAGGAGATGTATTAGAAGTGCAGCTTGAAGATATATCACCTAGATATGACTGGGGATATAATGGTTTTAGACCTCTTATGGGAGGATTGCCAGAAGATTTTCCTTATCGTAGAACAGTAATTGTTGAAATTGACAAAAAACTCGAAGTAGCCGATTGGGGCGCAGGAATAAAAGTGCCATTACGTCCTTATTTTGGTAATTTTGGAGTAGCACCTCCGCATTCCATGGGCAAAATTGGAAGTTACCCACCGGGAATTTGGGGCGGTAATATGGATAATAAGGAATTAATTTCGGGTTCTAAAGTATTTTTTCCTGTTTTTAATGAGCAAGCTTTGTTCTCCATCGGTGATGGTCATGGATGCCAGGGGGATGGAGAAGTTTGTCTGACCGCATTAGAATGTGCAATGTCGGGGACACTGAAATTTAAAGTCCATAAAGAGATATCTCTAATTCTACCCAAAGCGGAAACTCCTACACACTTTATTTTTATGGGTTTTGATCCGCTTATAGATAATGCAGTGAAAATTGCACTCAGAGAAACAATTAAGTTTATGGAGAACGAATTCGATATTCATCGGGATGATGCTTATACAATTTGTAGTTTGGCAGTAGATCTAAGAGTTACCCAAATAGTTAATGGTGTAAAAGGGGTGCATGCTATGCTTCCCAAGAATATTTTCAAATAATTTCAATTGTTTTTTGGAGGAATTTATGAGCGGGAAAGATAACAACCTGCGACCGATTGGCTTGGCAGTAGTTGGTTGCGGTAAAATAGGAAGAATTAGGGCAGAATTTGCAAAGAGTTATCCGGGTGTAGAATGGATTGGTTTATGCGATATCAACGAGAAAGTAGGTCGTCAATTAGCTGATGATGTAGACGCTGATTTTTATACAAATGATTATAAAGAATTACTAAATCGTTCTGAAGTAACAGCAACTATCATTGCAACAGATGAAACCGAGCATGTAGATCCTACGATGCTTTCTATAGAGAAAAAGCATGACTTGTTTATTGAAAAACCTTTGGCAACCAATGCAAAAGAATCTCAGATGATTCTGGATGCGATTAAAGAGAATAATATTGATGCGGTTGTGGGTTATACGCAACGTTTCAGAAGAAGATTTCTAGTAGCAAAAGAAAAAGTTAGAACAGGACAGCTTGGAGATGTGACTACCGTTGTTACCAGAGCATTTATGAATCGTCTTGTTCCTATTGCTACTGTAGAAAAAACCGAATATAGAGCTAAACTAACTCCTATGGTTGTTTCTGGGACACATAGCTTAGATATTTGTATGTGGCTTATGGAAGGAAAGAAACCCGTTGAAATTTATACCAAGACTGTAGATAAAACTTTAGGTGCCTCCTACGGCACAAAAGACGCAACTCTTGGAATTTTCACATTTGAAGACGGTACTATATGGAGCATGAATATCAGTTGGGCGCTCCCAGTTGTATGGCCAGGTTCTGTGTATAGTCTTGAGATTGGAATTGTGGGAACAGAAGGTGTCCTGACGATAGATGACACACATAGAGATCTTGTCCTTGCTACCGAACATCCACAGCCAGCAGGTTATACCCCTGAAGTCAAAAGGAATGTAGATTTTCTAACGAGTTATCCACCAGGAGATATTGTTTTGGAACAACTATGGGGTCCAATGAGAGAAGAAACAAATGCATGGTTTGCAAGAGTTCATTCAGGACTCGATACTCCCCATGCTACTGCTGAAGATGGCCACAATAATTTGATTCTTACGATGGCAATGGATCTTTCTTCTAAATTAGGAAAAGCCTTGCCTTTACCTTTGGATTTAGACGATTTAGAACAACTCAATTAATAAATTTATTTAATCAGGAGAACTAAAAGATGCCGTTTTATCAAATTGCCTCAATGGCGAAGAACAACAGTGAAATTAATCCTGCTATGTCAGCAAAAAGTGTCCCTGGCGAGTTCATGAAAGCAGGTTTTGTAACTAAACCGGAAGGGGAGGGACCTCCTCTTCATATGCATCCAAATGAAGAACAGTTCACATTGATACTTGAAGGAAATCTTCATTATATTTTAGGCGATGAAGACAAAATTGTTGGACCTGGAGATATGATTCATATTCCTCGTAATACGAATCATCGAAGCAGGGCAATCAATGGAGAAGCTACTTTTTTTACGGTGAAAAGTCCCGCAGGTTCTGGAGATCTTGATCAGGACTATAATATGGCTGATGACGCAGGTAATGCTGAAGAACTTTATCCAGGTGAAAAATAAAAGGATAATTCAAGGAAAAATGTATGAGTGTTCGTTTTTTTGAAGACTTTGAAGTTGGTCAGATTTTTACTGCTGGCGGAATAAAGCTTAGTTTGGAAGAGATCATGGAGTTTGCGCGAAATTATGATCCGCAGCCTTTTCATGTGGATATAGATTACGCAGAAAAATTCCAGTACGGTGGAATAATCGCTAGCGGGTTTCATACTATGGCTGTTACGATGCGTTTATTTGTAGATACAGGATTCTTAGGGACATCCAGTCTTGGTTCTCCAGGAATAGAATCTATTCAATTTGTCAGTCCTGTAAGACCAGGGGATGTGTTGTCGCTAAGTGTTTTACTTGAAAACAAACGTGTATCTAAGTCGGACCCTTCTCGAGGAGTAATGGTTCTGGATTATACAACTACGAATCAGAAAGATGAAGTCAAACTGAAGATGAAAGGTATTGTGCTCATGAAGTGTCGTCCTAAGTAAATTTCAAGGGCAAAAAAGAAATAAAAATATCGTTAACACAAAATTGAATAAGGAGGAATTCAATTATGACACCGAAAGAAATCGTTCTTAGTGGATATCAGGCATTTTCTCAAGGGGATATTGAAAGTCTTGGTAAACTCTTTCACGAAGATGCAGTGATAAGAGTGAATGGGAATCACAAGAGATCTGGGGAATATAAAGGTTTTAATGACTGGAGAGATAATTTCATCTCACACCTTTTTGATGATTATCCAAATTTCAGTTTGGAAATATTGCATGTTGTAGCAGAGGGTGATCGAGTCCATGTTTTTGTGAAATACACTGCTGATAATTTAGACGCTAATGGCGTACATATGTATAAAGTGGAAAATGGACTCGAAACGGAATTTTTGCTTTTCGATGACACTCAAAAAATAGCAAAAGCGCTAGGAGAATAGAATAGT
>CAYWAX010000013.1:0-20190 GCA_964456425.1 uncultured Nitrospinaceae bacterium
ATTGATGGGAATCGTGTGAAGGTAAGGATGACAAAACCACAAAGTTTCACACAAACAACGAAGATCGTTTTAGGAGATCAGGAAGTATTATTAGATAGTATTAATACTGGTGTCCCACATGCGATTCTATATACAAAAGATCTTGATTCTGTAGATGTTTTAAATGATGGAAGAGAGATTCGGAATCATACTGTATATAAACCAGATGGGACTAATGTTAATTTTGTGAGAGTTATTGATAGGAATAACCTCCAAATAAGGACTTATGAAAGAGGAGTTGAAGATGAGACTCTAGCTTGCGGCACTGGTGCTGTAGCATCGTCACTGATGGCTTCTGCACGAAATCTTGTTGAATCTCCAGTGAACGTGCAAGTTAGAAGTGGAGAGTCTCTGGTAATTCACTTCAAAGGGAATCCTGAAAATACCAGTGATGTATATATGGAAGGCGATACTAGATTAGTTTATACAGGTGAAATTAGGACAGACGCGTTCGCATAGAAATTTCTAATTGTAAAGGTTGTGAAAAATGAATGAGTTTGATTTGGCTGTTACCGATAAGCTATTGTCTACTACTAGAGCTGTTAGAAAACGACTTGATTTTGAAAAGAAAGTCGATTTGGAAGTGATAAATGACTGCTTAAGACTTGCTATTCAAGCTCCTACTGGTTCCAATAAACAAGGTTGGAGATGGATAGTTGTAACTGATCAGGAAGTAAAAAAAAATTTAGCCGATATTTACAGAAGGGGAAATAGCCATTATTTGGAATCAGGTAAAATTAATGCGTCAAATGAAGGAGAAATACAAAATGAACGCGTTTTTGATTCGGCTATTTATCTTGCGGAGAATTTTGAAAGGGTTCCAGTATTAGTTGTTCCATGTATAGAAGTTAAAGTGCCTGTCAATATGAAAAAGACTCTTTCCTCTGCTTTGTATGGGTCTATCATTCCGGCAATATGGAGTTTTCAGTTGGCTCTTCGTTCGCGTGAACTAGGTTCTGTATATACTACTCCACATTTAGAAGAACCAATAAAGGAAATTTTGCAAATTCCAGAAGACTTTATTCCAGTTGCTTTTATTCCAGTTGCCCATACAATTGGAAAAAAGTTTCAACCTGCAAAAAGGAAACCTTTGGAAGACGTAATTTTTAAAAATATTTGGAATAATACCTAATATTATTTTTGATTTTATGAGGATCTTGATGTGTCTAAAAGAGTTGTAGTTTCTGGTGCTGGTGGCAGGATGGGGCAGAGTATTGTTTCTCAAGTTGTTAAAGATGAAGGAATGACTCTTTCTGGTGGTTTGGAACATCCTGGGTTCTCTAGCCTTGGTTCCGATGTCGGTGTTTTTGCAGGGGTGGGGGAACTTAAAGTTTTATTCGAGTCAGATCCCAAGAGTATGGATGGGGATGTTTTGATTTCATTTGCTACGCCTGAAGCAACATTAGAACATGCAAAATTTGCTTCTGAAAAAGGTTTGGCTTTAGTTATTGGAACGACAGGACTTAATGACTTAGAACGTGGAGAAATTAGTCAAATCGCAAAAAAAGTTCCTTGTGTATTTGCTCCTAACATGAGTGTTGGTGTGAATGTCCTTTTTAGGCTTATCAAGGATGCTGCAACACTACTCGGCAGTAATTATGATATTGAATTAATGGAAATTCACCATGATCAGAAGGTTGATTCTCCTTCTGGGACAGCCGTCAGAATGGGAGAAATATTATCTGAGACTATAGGAAAGGCTTATCCGGAAGATATAGTTTTTCATAGAGAAGGTATTATAGGTAAACGTGTGCATGGATCTATTGGTATCCAGACTTTAAGAGGTGGTGATGTCCCAGGCGAACATACAGCATTTTTCTTTGGTTCGGGAGAAAGAATAGAAATTACACACAGAGCTGGGAATCGAGATAATTTTGCTGCTGGGGCAGTAAGAGCTGCAAGTTGGGTTGTGGGTCAAGCTCCAGGATTATATGGAATGAATGAAGTCCTTGGAATAAAAGAATAAAATATTTAAGTGGAATGCGAATAAAATGGAGAAAAGTAGAGACGGTTTTGAGTATATAAAGTCAAAAACCGGCAGAGTCTTGGCTATGGTAATACGTGAAGATTTCGAGGATTATGAAATTTTCCCTCCATTTTTTAATAGTGATTCTGAAAAAGAGCATTTAGCTAAGGCTTATTCAGGTCAAGATTTCAAATCTGAAAGAAAGACAAAGGCTCATGTCACTGATGATGAATTGCCTTTGCAAATAGTTTTGCTCAATCGAAGTCCAGGTTCTGTCGTCCATCCCCACTATCATTTAGTTACGGAACGCGCAAATAATGACACTCGTCATCAGATAATGATTTGTAGGAGTGGTTCGATGAAGATAGGTGTTTATTCTAAAGAAGGAGAATTCGCTGGAGACTCTATTTTGAATTCTGGTGATTTAATACTTATGTATGAGGGCCACAGCATAGAATTTCTTGAAGAAAACACGAAAGCTATTGAAGTAAAAGAAGGTCCATTTCCTGAGACTGATGAAGCAGATAAAGTAGATTTTTAACTTTCTGTAAGGCCAATCTCTCTTGCAAATAATTTTGCAGCCTTTTTATATGATAACTGATGTTCTGAAGTAGGCTTTACGGGCCTATGGTATCTTCCTAGGAAACGATTTTTTGAAGACCATATTTCTCTAACTAGTAAAACAGAGTCGAGTTTCCCGTCACTTTTTTCATCAGTGTAAATATAGTAAAACTGACTATTCTGATTAGTTAATTTCCCAAAATAAGCTTCACCACGGTGGTATATCTCTTTTTTGAATTCTCCAGATGGTATGATGAATGAGAGATTTCTATTTCCAAAAATAGAATCAACAACTTTTGCTTTGTATGTTTTTCCATTTATTTTTTTGAAAATGGTAAAGGTGTTTTCTGCTATCTTAGGTTTTGTCTGACTGAGTGCAAACGAAGAAATCTTTCCATATACGGATTTATTGAAATTTTTAGAAAGGTTATTGGATAATCCATAAATGAAAAGAAGGAGTACTGCAGCTATTGAAATAATTGGTAACCGAAGAATAGAAGTCTTTGAATAGAGAACAGAAAGTCCTCTGTTAACAGCGACGTCTTCTCGCATCTCAGAGATAGATTGATACATATCTTCTTCTGAAAGATCTATCGGGTCGGGTTTCCATTCAGGTTCGGGTTCTTTGGCCGGAGCCTTTGAAGCCGGAGCAGAAGATGACCCTGAAGTTGAGGCGGCAACCGGTGCAGCAGTAAAAAAATCAGCGTTAATTTTTGTGAAACTAGACCATTTTGCAGGAAGATCTCCTTCAGCGAAAATAGCATCAACAGGACAGGCAGGTACACAAGCCGCACAGTCTATACATTCTACTGGGTCTATAAATAGTTGATTATCAGAACCGTCTTCAGACTCGTGAATACAATCAACAGGACATACGTCTACACAAGCCGTATCTTTCGTGTCTACACATGGTTCTGCAATTACATGTACCATTAAGCAAAATCCTTTGGTTAGGCGGTACAAAACTAAACACTCAACATATTAATATCTCAAGTTTTATTTAATAGCAATACTATTTTTAAAATTTAGTTTTTCCTTTTTTAATCTAAACTTGTTAATTTATATTCAAGTTTGTTGAGCTTTTTCTCAAGTTGAATGATAATCGGGTTTCAATCAACTTAATTTTAATAGGTTATTTTAGGAGGTTGTTCTTTAAATGGATATTAAACTTGCTGAACGGCTGGGCAATTTGCCACCTTATCTTTTTGCAGAGATAGATCGAATGAAAGCTGAAGCTGCTAATGATGGAAAAGATATTATAAGTCTAGGAATAGGAGACCCTGATTTGCCTACTCCAGATCATATTATCAATGAACTTGATATCGCTTCTAGAAAAGTTGAAAACCATCAATACCCTTCATATATAGGAATGAAGAGTTTTAGAGAAGCGTGCGGAGAATGGTATGAAAGTAGATTTGGTGTTGGACTAGATCCTAATTCGGAAGTTCTTACTTTAATTGGTTCCAAAGAAGGTATTGCTCATATTCCTTTAGCTTTTGTAAATCCAGGAGACTATGTGCTTGTCCCTGATCCGGCTTATCCTGTATATGAGGTTGCAACATATTTCGCTGATGGAAAAGTTCATTTTATTCCATTATTGGAAGAGAATGGATTTCTTCCCGTTTTGGAAGATATTCCGAGTGATATTGCAAAAGCATCGAAGTTAATTTTTGTTAATTATCCTAATAATCCTACTGCTGCATGTGCAGATATAGATTTTTATAATAGGTTAGTTGAATTTGCGCAAAATTATGATGTCATAGTATGCAGTGACAATGCTTATTCTGAAATGTATTTTGATGGTGTTCCACCTCTTAGTTTTTTAAATGCTGAGGGAGCAAAAGAGGTTGGGATAGAGTTTCATTCTCTTTCTAAGACTTATAATATGACAGGTTGGAGGATAGCTTGTGCTGTTGGGAATCCAGACGTTTTAGCAGGTCTGGGGTCTATAAAAACTAACGTTGATTCAGGAGCATTTCAAGGAATTCAAGAGGCTGGTATTCGTGCGATTACTTCCGACCAGACTTGTGTTGCTGAAATGCGGACTGTTTATGAAAAAAGAAGAGATGTCGCCTACAATGCTTTAAAAGAACTTAATTTGGAAGTAAATAATCCTCAGGCTACTTTTTATATGTGGATTAGTTGTCCAGAAGGTTATACTTCTACAGAATTCACTGCTCATATTCTTAAGAACACTGGGGTTGTAACAACTCCCGGAGTTGGATTTGGTCCTCATGGAGAAGGTTATATACGTATGGCCTTAACTGTTCCTGAAGACAGACTTTTAGAGGCATTTGATAGAATAAAGAAATTAGGTTTTTGATACAAAATAATTCTGTTTTTATTGGCCTGGGATCAAACGTTGGGGATCGTATGGCTGAAATTAATAAAGCTATAGAATTTTTATCAAATGATAAATTCTTGAATTTTCGTTCAATTTCCTCTTTTTATGAGACTGAGCCTGTTGGAGTAGAACCACAGCCAGCTTTTCTCAATGCTGTGGCGGAATTTTCTTGTTTGTATACTTCAGGTCAACTCTTGAATTTTATTCTTGAAATAGAAAAAAAAATGGGTAGAGTCAGAGTGGCAAAAGGGTCTCCTAGAAATATTGATTTAGATATTCTTCTTTTTGGGTCATACGTAATAGAAACCTCATCTTTGAAAATACCTCATCCAAGAATGCATGAAAGACGTTTCGTTCTTGAGCCTTTGGCAGAGATAGCTCCAAGTGTTTCTCATCCGGTTTTAGGAAAGACAGTAAATGAATTGCTCGAATTTATTTCCAGAAATAATTTTTGGGTGAAAAAAATAGATGGTGATTCTAGACCTTATCTATGAAATAATTTAGTTGTTAATTACAAATTTTAATTCTTTTAATTTTTTAATCTTTTGTGCGAAATTGGGCAAGTTTGAAAATGCAATTTATCTCATCTACAGAAGAAATGCATTTATTGTGTCTAGACCTCAAGAAAAAACCATTTAATGTAGGTCTAGTTCCAACTATGGGAGCTCTCCATGATGGTCATAAGAGTTTGATTGAACAATCGTTAGAAGATAATGAAATTACTTTAGTTAGTATTTTCTTAAATCCAGCACAATTTAATTCTGACACTGATTTAAAGACCTATCCTAAGACGATAGAAGATGATTCTGAATTATGTGACTCTCTTAATGTAGATTTTTTGTTTGTTCCTAATGCTGAACAAATTTATCCCTCTGGTTATTCAACTTGGGTTAATGTTGAAGGTATTTCTGATAAACTTTGTGGATTAGAGAGACCTGGGCATTTTAAAGGTGTTTCTACAGTTGTGATGAAATTGTTGATGATATGTGATCCTGACTTTGCCTATTTTGGAGAAAAAGATTTTCAGCAGTTTTTAATTATTCAAAGAATGTGTTCTGACTTGTCGCTAGATACTGAAATCGTTTTATGTCCAATTATTCGAGAGAAGGATGGACTTGCATTAAGTAGCAGGAATGTGCATTTGAATCGAGAAGATAGAAAGCTTGCTGGTTTAATTGTAAAAGCAATGAAAGAAGTTGAACTATCCTTTCATAAAGGTGAGAGAGACTGTTTTAAATTAACGCAAAAAGCTGAAGAATTACTTGATGTTCAAAATTTAAATATAGAATATATAGACATTGTTAATCCTGAAAATTTAGAAAGTCTGAAAGAAATCGAGGATATTGGTCGTATTATGATAGCAGTTAAAATAGGTTCAGTAAGACTAATAGACAATTTGTCTTTGGAACTTTAAAATGATTTATTTGAAGAGTTTCTTGGTCTTCTCAGTAATTCTGATTATATTTTTCTCCCCTATTAGTGATTTGTCTGCACTGGATTTTAAGGTTAAAGAAAGAGAAAAAATCGAGAAATCTTTTGTTCTAGGTTTGAAGCTATTTAAAGATGAATTGTATATTCCGGCTACTGAAGTTTTTAGTGAATTCCTAATCAATAATAAAGATAATTCAAAGAAAATTCTTGCGAGATTTTTACTTGCTGAGTCTTTTAGAAATATAGGGAAATTTGAATTAGCAAAAAAGAATCTCCAATTTGTTCTAGCCAAGAAGAGGAAAACTTCAGAAGTTCTTTATCTCAAGTCATATATACGGCTTGGAGAAATTCATGATTTGCAAGGTAATACATTAAAAGCAAGTGTGAATTATGAAAATGCTTTTGATTATTTCAATATAATTAAATCAAAAGATATTTTGTATTTATCTCCTCTAATAAAAAAGAATTTTCTCCGAGCCTCATTTGCAAGATATGCAAAAGAAGATTGTCAAAGAGCTATTGAAAATTTCAAGAAACTTGAAAAATATTCCGACTGGAAGAATTCTCTACTTGAAAAAGATTATAATAAATATCTATTTGTGAAAGGAGATTGTGCTCTTAAGTTGGATAAATTTGAACTATCGAAATTATATTTTGCGAAAATATTAAAGTCTAAAACAAGTTTAGATATCCGAGAACAGACTATGTTTCGTCTTGCAATATCTCTGGATGGATTGAAAGAAACACAGAAATCTTTTTTGATTTATCTTGAAATTGCAAATCAAAAAAAAGCCAGAAATCTTGAAGGATTTATTTTTTCTTTATGGCGTTTATCAGAAATTTCTGAAGAAAGAATGAGTTGGAAGGAATCCATCAAATATCTAAAATTACTAAGAATAAGGATAGAAAAAAAGAGAGTTGAGAAAGACGGAAGATTTTCTGATTTTTATGTATTATCGCAAATACGGATTAAAGAAATAAAAAACTTTTTACATCTGATTAAAGAGAGAAAATTACAGGTGAAAATAGAGAAAGTGTTTTTTCAGAAAAAGGTTGAGAAGCGTAAAAAAAAGATTAGAGAAATTGAGAGGAAACATTTAAAAGATATAAAAAAACGTGACAGAGAAATATTGAACAAAGAAAATTCTTTTCGTGAAGCTCTTGTGAACTATAAAAATAAGGTTCGTAAATTAGAAGAAGAGTATCTCCGCAAGGTGGAGTTAAGAAGCAAAAAAATTCGTGCATTGAGATTGGAAAATATCAGAAAAATTAAATCTTACAAGAATAAAGTCCGCGAGTTAGAGCGAGAATATTTTCGTAAAGTAAAAAATAGAGAAAAGGATGTGCATATTCTGAAATTAGAGAATATGAAGAAGCTAGAAGCATACAAAAAGAAAGTTCGTCAGTTAGATCAAAAGTATCTTCGTAAGGTAAAAGAGAGAGAGGAAAAGATACGTCTACAAGAGGAAGAGTATAGAAAAAAAGTGATTGATCGTAAAAAATTTATTCGTTCTAGAGAACCCTTGTTTAGGTAGTCAAATTAATGAATATGAAAAGATATTTTATGAAAATTAGTTCTCTTTCTGTTATTTCAACTGTATTTTTTTTCTTTTCATTACTTTTCCCTGTAGAAATATTGAGTTTTGCTGAAAAAAAAACACAAAAAGAATTGGAACTAAAACTTCAAATACCTTCAGTAACTATAAGCTGGAAAAATAGTTTGAAGATAGGAGGTAACAGGAAAGCGTTGGTTCCTCCCAAGCATGTTGCATTTTCATTTCATAATTTCTTAGTTAAACCAGAATTTCCTGACATTCAACTTCCGGATCGATTTTTGCCTTTAGAGTCAAAAGTAGATCTTGAGTTAGCATATACTGGATATGCTTGGTACTTAGATTTATTTGGTAGTATGGAAGAGCTTTTTCAAACGGGAAGGGCATATCTTCATAAGAAATCTCCAGTAGAAGCTTTGTATTATTTTGAAAAAACGAAGAATAAAGCTGAAAAAAGTCAAAATCCTCTTTATCTTTCAGCATCATTATTCTGGGGTTCTGAAACTCTTCTGCAAATGAATGAATACGAAAAAGCAAATATATGGAGAAATCAACTTCTAAAAATCAAAGATACTGTATCTCTCCCGTATATCTCTTCAGTAAAATTTTCTTTGGCCTTGCAGGCCTGTAACAAGAAGAATTATTTTTTATGTTTGAAATATGTAGAAGAAAGACATTGGGAAAAAAGTATTTATTCTAAGCATGCATCTTTTCTGAAAGCATGGGTTCTATATAAACAAAGACAATTTACTACAGCTAAAAATATTTGGATTTCTTTGAGTCGATATAAAAATAAATTTCAAATAAAGTCTCTGATCAATGCAGGTATTGTTTCTGTTCTAGAACTAAAAAATTTCAATGAATCGCTTATTTCTTTTGCTGAAGCAATAAAACTTTCAAGCAAAAAAAAGAAAGTAAATTCTCTTTACGATAGGATATCCATATTTGGAAAAGCATGGAGCGAATTAAGTTTAGGTAAATATAATGATGCATTAATTTCATTCAGATTATTGAGAAAAAAATATCCTAAACATCAATTAAAATCATCTATTCTGATCGGCGAGATTTATACGAAGTTGCGTTTGTATAGAGAAGGAAATCTTCATATTAATGAAATCATTCATTCTGTTGAAAGTTCAAGCGAACTCTTGTCTGAATCTGTTCAATTCGAAAACATTATACTTGAATTAGCCTGGGTATTATTTGAAAAAAAAGAATTTTCTAAAGCATTGCGCTATGCTATTAAGATAAGTAATCAAAGTCCATTGAGAAAAGTTTATCCTGTAGCTCTTATTTTAGAAGGGTTATGTTCTTACGAAATGGGAGATTATACTAAATCGTTTGGAATCCTAAAAAAAGCAAACGATCTGTTTCAATATAGAACTTTTCAGGGTGAAGAAAAATTAAAAAACATATCAAATTTATTCTTTTCCTTTTCTGCTATTTATTTAAAAGATTACAAATTGGCTGAACAAACTCTAAGAGATTTAGTTCAACAAAAAAAGAGCAAATTAAGTTATGTACACTCCCTGGCCTCAGTTTGGCTCGGTGAAATTCTGATTGAAAAAAAGGAGTATGGAAGTGCCGAAAGTCTCTTCTTAGATCTTCCTTCAAAGACTTCTTCTTATTGGCAAGCGCAAATGGGATTAGCATGGATCTATTTTTTACGTAAGGAATGGAAAAAATCTGCATCTTTATTTGAAAAGATATTTTATTCTTCTCCATATGGAAAGTACGCATCTGAATCTCTTTTTCGTTCTGCAGAAGCAAGATTCAATTTTGGAGAGTACGATAAGGCGATTGATACTTTTGAACGTGTGGAAAAAAGATTTGATGGAACATTAGTATCTGAACGTGCACTTTATCAAAAGATCAAGTTGTTAATACAAAGAAATAAATTAAAGATCGCAGAATCTGCACTTTTAATATTTATGAAAAAATATTCTGAATCGGTTTTTCTTGACGAACTTATGTTCAGTTATGCATTGATCCCATTTAATAGACTCGATTTTACGATTTCTCTTAACAGATTAAGAAGTTTCATTACGAAAAATCCTAATTCTAAATTTTTGCCTAAAGCATATTTAAAGATTGCGGATATACATTATAACCTTCGAGATTTTAGGAAAGCCGAAATTGCGTATTCGTTCATTGTACAAAAGTATCCCTCATATCCAGAAGCAAGGGAATCTGCATATAGTTATGCAATGACTAAGGCAAGAAGAAATAACTTTTCTCAGTTCTTGGTTCAAGCAAGACGATTTATAAAAAGAGCTCCTAAAGATCTTCTTAGTATTGCCCTTTCTTTTCAAATTGCGGAAATATATTTTTCGCAAAGAAAATTAGAGTATGCATTTGAAGAATATTTGCAGATATTTGCAGAACATCCTAATTCTCCGTTTGCAGCACAGGCGTTGTTTAGAATTTCAATGATACATCGTATGAATGGAAAAATTGACGCTTCTTTGAGTTCTTATGAAAGAGTTCTTCTGAAATATCCTAAGCACACAATGCGTCCCGATGTTCTTTTTGATTTAAGCGAAACGCTATTTAAAATTGGCAGATATACAGAATCTAAGAAATGGTTGGAAGTTTTTTTGTCTGAATTTTCTGAACATGAGTATGTTTCATTTGCAAGGTATTATTTAGGAATTTGTTATAAGAAGTTGGGCCAGACGTATAATTCTATAGAACAATTTTCGAAGGTAATTCAAGATACTACAAAAGTTAATGTGGAATTAAGGGTGAATTCAATGCTTGAGCTTGGTAAAATTCTTATAAATGAAAAACAATTTGTTAGGGCAAAGAATATATTGTTGCCTGCATCAGAACTACAAAATCGAAGTATCTCTTCAAGAGCCAAATTTCTTCTTATACGTATCTTAGAAGAAGAAGGCAGTGGACGAATAGGGATTAGGTATTTAAATTTAGCTTATGAGTTTGCTGATGACAAAAGCATTGTTTGCAAATCATTATTGAAGGCTTCTGCAATATATGAATCAAGAAAAGAATTTTCTACGGCTCAAAAAATTCTTGAAAAAATTGAACGTTCGGCTAATCTTGAAAAATGTAATAAGATAGCTATAAAAAAAAATAAACTTCTGTCAAATAAAATCAGAATTCATTGAAAAGAAAATACTCTAAGTTTAATAATTGAGAGGTGACTGAAATGGGAACTTTTATGGACTTGCTTTGGAGCGGAGGTATTTTGATGATCCCTCTCTTTGTTTGTTCTGTTCTTTCTCTAGCAATAATTATTGAGAGAATTTTTGTTTTGAGAGAAAAGGAAATAGTGAAACTTGATATTGTAAGGAGTGTTAGAGAATTAGTTGTTCAAAAAAAGATTACGGAAGCTATAACTTTATGTGACAAAAATCCATCTTCAATAGGAAGAATAATACGCGAAGTTTTGAGAAGTGATGATAAACAGAGGTTTATCCTTAAGGAAATAGGAGAAAATGCAGGCCGTCAAGAAGTTCCAGTTCTTGAAAAAAATTTGCAAGCACTTGGTACAATTTCTGCTATTGCTCCTTTGTTAGGTTTGACAGGGACTGTATTTGGAATGATTAAAGTTTTTACTGTTATTAGTGAAAAAGGAATAGCACATCCTAGTCAACTTGCAAGTGGAATTAGTGAAGCTCTCGTTACAACAGCTACGGGTTTAGTTGTAGGCATTCCTGCATTAGTTTTCTTTAATTATTTTAGTGCCAGGATAGATAAATTTTTATTGCAAATTGAGAACCAAGTGGTCAAGCTAATTGAAGTGCTTGTAGGAGAGCAGTCTTGAAATTTCGTGATTACCGCCGCGTAAAAGCGCAGGCAGGATTAACTGCAATGATAGATATAATTTTTCTATTGCTCATTTTCTTTGTTTTAAGTTCTTCGTTTGTTCTGCAGCCTGCTATTCAGATAAAATTGCCTAAAACATTGACTAGTCAGCTACCTGTTAAAAAAGAAATTGTAGTTATTATTGCAAGAGATAATAGAGTTTTTATCAATAATAAGTTGACCAAATATACTGATATCTTTGCTCAATTTCAAAAAGAATCAAGGATACAGCCCAATGGAACAGTTGTGATACGTGCAGATAGGGATGTTTCTCACGGTTTTGTTGTTAAAGTGATGGATGTAGTGAAACAAGCCGGTTTTCCTAATCTTGCGATAGCAACAGAGCCGATTAAGTTAGAGGAATAATTCATTTGTTTTAAAGGTGTATTATTATGACGTTACGTTTTCTCTATGGAATAGTTGGGTCGGTAGTTTTTCATGTTCTTTTTGTAGTATTTGCTCCAGATGTTGTATTGCCGAAGATGAGTATGCCAGAATATAAAAAACATGAAATTTCTTTTGTTAATAGACATTTGCAATTGCCTAACGCATTAATTCATAAGCCAGTCCCTGAAGTTCCAAGGCCAAAGTTTCTACCTATTGTAAAAAAATTCAAAATCCCCAAGAGACCTAACCTGTTAGATCTAAATTCTTTACCAAAGGTCCGGCCACCTAAATTACCTTTGAGGCCTACTTTAGCTAACGTCGAAAGTATCCCAACTGTTAAACGACCTGAAATTCCTTCAAAGCCCGGCAATCCAAAATCTTTGCCTGAAATTCCTCTACCTAAATATCCTTCTGAGGTTGTTTCTATGAAGAATTTTCCTAAGGTTCCGTTACCTAAAAGAAACTACGGGAACGAAAAATTAAGAACAGTTAAGAGGAGAAAGATAGCTCAGTCTGAAAATAAATCGAAGATTATGATTTCGTCTAAAATAAAATTTTCAGATCTATTCATTTCTGAGAAAGCAAAATTAATTTTGAATAGAAGAAATGAAATTTCTAATTCTGTAAAAAAAAACCTGGATGGTCGTCAATTTATCGCAAAGAGTAAAAATACATATAATTCAGTCAATGAGATTGATATCGATAAGTATCTTAAGTTAAGTCAGGAAAATTTAAAAAGAAAAAATATTGTAATTGTTGATAGTCCTATACGTAAAGAAATGGATAAAAGAAATCGCCGCCTTCTTTTTTCGCCTCCTCTTCCTGAAATAAATTCTTTGCAGATGCCTACAACAGTTGTATTGAAGTTTTGGGTCCTTTCAGACGGAAGTGTTGGTCGTATATTAGTAGAAAAAAAAGCTAATACAGCATTAGAGGTCTCTGCTATTAACCATTTGAAAAGATGGAAGTTTAATAGTCTTTCTTTTAGATATAGATCAAAAGAACAATGGGGAATTGTTGCTTATAGGTTCTTAGTTAATTGATTTCTAAATAAGGGTTGATTCATTATGTCTGCAATACTTTTCTTTGAAGATTTTAAAGAAGGACAAACTTGGAAGACGAATCTAAGAAATATTTCTGAATCTGATGTACTTTCTTTTGCTGATTTGACAGGTGACAATACTTATTTACATACAAATGAAATTTTAGCATCTAAAGGTCCATTTGGACAGAGGATTTCTCATGGGCTCTTAGGTTTGTCAGTTTTAATAGGTCTTGTAACTCAAATGGGTATAGTAGAAACGTCAATTGAAGCTTTCCTTGGAGTAAATTGGAGTTTCAAGGGTCCAATTTATTTTAATGATACTGTATATGGAAAATTGAAAGTACTTAAATCTCGAAAGAGTAAGAAAGGAAAAGGTTTGGTTACTTTCAAAGTTTCCCTGTTAAATAATTTAGATACAGTATTGCAGGAAGGTGATGTGACTTTTATGATTAAACTCAAGGAGAAAGAATAAGCTATTGTTAACCTCCAACAATTGCTGGAAAAACGAACATTTCATCATTTTTTGTTAAAATAGCATTTTTCTTTGCGTGTCTTCCATTTACCAGAACAATATATGCTTCTTCTTCGGGAATATTAAAAATCTTAAGTACATATGAAACGTTAGATCCATCTGGGATTTCTATCTTAGATCTACCTTCTGTATCTTGTTCTTTCGGCATTTTTTCTTCGAAATTCGCAAAAAGACCTATTGTAATTTCCATTTTCATAATTTCCTTGCTTATTTAATTTAATCATGTCATCTATTACTTCAGCACGGTTTCTAAAATTTACAGAAACAATCTTATTTGCTCAACATAAGAATAGAAAAGTATTACTATAATTTTTACTTGTTTTTCTTTGATCTTGATTATAATGTTGAATGTGAAATTTTAGCTAGATAAAATTCAAAGGATGCTTTTATGCTATTTCAGCCTAAAAAAATACTAAGGAAAGGGGTTATTTCACTAGAACCATATATTCCTGGTCGTTCCATAGAGGATGTACAAAAAGAATATGGATTAGATAGTGTGATAAAATTAGCAAGTAATGAAAACGTGATAGGGCCCTCTCCTCTAGCGATTTCTGATCTTAGTTTTTCTCTTTCTAATATACACCGTTATCCTGACAGTAGTTCAAAATTATTGCGAGATTCTTTGGGAAATTTCAACAAGGTTGATAGTGATACAATTTTTATTGGAAATGGTGGAGATGATGTTCTGTCTGTTTTATCAAGAACCATTCTTAACGAAGGTGATGAAGTTATTCTTCCAACTCCCAGTTTTGCCCCGTATGAACATGTGAGTCGTTTAATGGGGGCTATCCCGATTTTTATTCCTTTGGAAAATTTTGATATTAATTTGAATAAAATATTAGAGAAATTAACAATAAAGACAAAATTGATCTTTTTGTGCAGCCCTAATAATCCTACAGGAAAGATCATTTCAGAAAATCTGTTAGTGAAATTTTTACGATCTTTGCCAGAGAATGTTTTAGTTTTGCTTGACGAAGCTTATGTAGATTTTGTTGAAGATGATAAAAGTGTGAACACTATTTCAATGCTTAAAGAAAATTCTCTTTTTATCCTAAGGTCATTTTCAAAAATATTTGGTTTGGCTGGTTTGAGAGTAGGTTATGGTATAGGAAATAGCGAACTTGTGAGTTATATGGATAGGGTCAGGGAACCTTTCAATGTAAATTCAGTTGCACAGTCTGCTTCTTTATCTGCACTAAATGATACAGAATTTAAAAATAAAGTTATAAAGTTAGTTCAAGAAGGAAGGGAATTATTATATGGAGGATTTAAACGCTTAGGGTTAAATTACATTGAAAGTCAGGCTAATTTTATTTTTGTACAGGTAGGAGACGGAGACAAAGTATCGAAAGATCTTATGTCACGCGGAATAATAGTCAGACCAGGATCTTTTTTTAAAAATAAAGATTGGATCAGAGTTACCGTAGGAAATTCAAAAGAGATAAAGATTTTCCTTGAAATACTTGAAGAAACTCTATCTTAAGTATCTGATTAACCTTCTGCATATTTTCTAAATATAAAAGCAATTTGCCTTTTTAATTAACTGCTTCTTTTAGTCCCTTGCCTGCAGAAAATCTCGGAGATTTACTTGCTTTAATTTTAATCTCTTCACCAGTCCTTGGGTTTCTTCCAACTCTCGCAGAACGATTCGAGATCTTAAATGTTCCAAATCCTACTAGTGAAACACTCTCACCTTTTTTTAATGATTTTGTAATGTTTCCAAGAATAGAATCTATAGCCCGACCTGCCGCCGCTTTAGAGATACCTGCTTCATTTGCTATCTTCTCTTGTAAATCTACTTTGTGCATGGAAAAACCTCCGATTATTTGAAAGCACCAGTCCCAATTAAGTGCAAAATATTTTTGGATTTTATATCGTAGTCCATTCTATATCTAGTAATTACTAGAAGTCAAATAGACTAAATTCAAATAGTAGTGGAAGTTTTGTATTGTAGTCTTTGGCATTGTTGTTAGTGTTAAAATAATTTTAAGTTTAAATCTAATATTTAAAAAAATAATTGTTGGGGATACACTCTTATATTGAAAAAATAAATATCTCTCTTATTTGAGGTGAAAGTATGAAGGTCGGAGTTTTATTATGGAATTTTGATCAAATAAGTGCAGAATCCATTTCCGAATTTTCTGCGAAAGTAGAAGAAATAGGAGCCCATGCTCTATGGATACCTGAAACATGGGTTCGAGACGCCTCTGTCCAACTTGCTCTTGCAGCTATAGCAACAAATAAAATTAGAATTGGATCTGCTGTTTTTAATCTTTTTTCTCGAACGCCTGGTTTATTAGCACAGACTTCTTCTGAACTAGATCATCTTTCTGAAGGTCGCTTTGATTTAGGATTGGGAGTTAGTGGAAAACTAATTAACGAAAATTGGCATTCGGTTAAATTTAATAAACCCTTAATACGGACCCGTGAACTATTTTCTACTTTAAGAGAAATTTTTTCTGGAGATCAAATAGAATTTGATGGCGAGACCATTAATTTGAAAGGTTTTTCCCTGAGAAGAAAACCTTTGCAACAAAGTATTCCTCTATATCTCGCAGCAAATGGTCCTAGAAATATTGCTATTTGTGGAGAGGTTGCTGATGGATGGATTCCATTTTGCATTCCATTTAGTAGATTCAAAGAAGCTATGGTACCGTTGCATGAAAGTATTTTGAAAAGTGGGAGAAAAATAGAGGATGTGGATGTGTCGCCCTTTATTTATTACTGTACTGATAAAGATTCTAAGCAGGCGAGAGAAAAGATTAAACCAGACATTGCATTTTATATTGCTGCGATGGGTAATTATTATCATGATCAGTTAACAAGATGGGGTTATGGTAAAGAAGCAGATCTTATAAGAGATGGTTGGAAAAAAAATGGAAGAAAGGGTGCAGCTGAAGCAATGCCAGATCATCTGTTAGAAGATTTGGTTATATGTGGCACTCTAGATGAAGTAACTACTAAGCTTGCTATGCTAGATTCTGTAGGTATTACTCAACCAATTTTAAGGATACCAGATTCTATATCAGAAGATAATGCTTTCGAAGTTTTGTCGAATTTGAAAAACGTGATTTGATTTATAATTTTATAAATATTTAGTGGAGGTTTTATTAATGGATAAATATCCGACCTGGGCTCGTGGAAGTATGATGGTTGACTGGGAGCACCGAATTGATTTTGATCGTATGAGAAAAGAGAGAATTAAAAAGACTCAAGATGCAATGAAAGAGCAGGGAATAGATGCACTGATTTTATGGAAAGATGAGAATGTTCGATATCTTACTAGTTTAAGAGCGATCATGATTCAGTATAGGTCTTCTACGACATATGGAGTTTTGCTTCATCAAGAAGGGGAGCCTACACTTTTAGCATCATCTGGAGAAGCACATAGAATAGAGCAATGTATGCCTTGGATTAAAGATTATGTCCCTATCGGTATTCTAGAAGAGCCTGGGCTGGTCGATTTAACTGTTAAAGATGAAATATTACCTCGTTTAAAAGACTGGGATGTAGCAAATAAAACAATAGGACTTGATGGTCACACATTCATGCAGAGATCTGCTTTAGAAAAATATTTTCCTGAGGCAAATTTTGTTGATGGTGAAAGATTTATGTATTTGAGTCGTGTAAATAAAACTCATGATGAAGTTGCTTGTTTGATGCAGGCCTGTGCTATTGCTGATTCTGTTACAATGACTGCAATTGAGAATTCTAAACCTGGTGTTAGAGAATATGATGTTGCTGCAGAGGCAATGAAAACTCTGTTTACACATGGCGGAGAATTTGGTCATCTTGCTTCACCTTTCGTTGCTTCTGGTGAACACATGGCACCTCCAACTAGATTTCCTACTGATAAAATTATAAGAAACGGAGATATTGTTTTTATCGATATTGGAGCTTGTTGGAACGGATACTTTGGGGATTGCGGTAGAGCTACTTTGGCTGGTGGCCCACCCCATCCAATGCAACAGAAGGTATACACCACGGTATATAAGGCTTTGAAAGCAGGAATAGCGAAGATGAAACCTGGGTATACAAATGAAGATTCTGCCCAAGAGTTTATTGAAGTAGCACGTTCTGCAGGTTTAGAGAATAATTTTATTAAATTATTTATTGGTCATGGTTGTGGCATTTCACCGAACGAACCTCCATATGTCGGGGAAGTGATGCCTGGTGCTGAAGAAATTGAATTTGAGCCTGGAATGACTTTTGCAATTGAACCTCTTATTTTTGTTGATGGAATACCCGGTGGGGCAGGGGTGAGAATAGAAGATCATATTCTTGTAACTGAAGATGATCCTGTATACATGACAAGGGCTCCTTATTGCGAAAAATTATTGTTGCAGGATTAAATTTTTATTTAAAATTCTGGAGGTATGCATATTCACTCAAAATCTAATTGGAAAATAAAGGAATCTCTTGTCACACCAGAAAATGTATATTTAGAAAGAAGAGAATTTGTTAAATATGCTTTAAGTTCGATTGTTCTTGGTTCATCTTCGAGTTCGAATGTTTCTGCGCAGACAAAAAAAAATGATCCTCCGCAGATTGAAAATAAAGATGTATATAGTATAGCTCCTAGAAACAATAAATATAGTTTAGATAGACCAATTACTAAGAAGAGAATTGCAGCAAGATATAACAACTTTTTTGAATTTGGACCCACAAAAAATATTGCATGGCTAGCACAAAGACTTAAAGTTAGGCCTTGGCAAGTTCGTGTTGATGGTCTTGCAAAAAAAAAGATTCTTTTTGATATAGATCGTCTGATTTCTCTCATGTCATTAGAAGAGAGATTATATAGATTCCGTTGTGTTGAGGCCTGGGCTATGGCAGTTCCTTGGATAGGATTTTCTTTATCAGAATTTATTAAAAAGGTTGTACCATCAAGTCGTACAAAATATGTAGTCTTTACTACTTTTTTAAATCGAAAAGTTGCATTAGGACAACTTCAAACGTGGTATTCATGGCCTTATATTGAATGTTTAACAATAGAAGAAGCTATGAATGAGCTTGCTTTTCTTGCTGTTGGAATTTATGGAAAATCTTTGCCGAAACAACACGGTGCACCAATACGGTTAGTTGTGCCATGGAAGTACGGATTTAAAAGTATAAAGTCTATTGTTTCTATAGACTTTGTAGAAGAGAGACCTAGAACGTTTTGGGAGATTGCCCAACCTAGGGAATACGGATTTTGGGCAAATGTTAATCCAGAGTTTGATCATCCAAGGTGGTCTCAGAAAACAGAAAGAATGTTGGGAACTAATCAGAGAAGAAAGACAGAAATATTTAATGGATATTCTGAATTTGTTTCTCATTTATATCCAAGATTGAAGGATAGGACGTATTTTTTTTAAAACTAAAAATTATATATCTTTTCTTTCTTGTAATTTAATGGAGAAAAAATGATTAATATTGATTTAAATGGAAAATGTGCAATCGTAACTGGTGCGAGTCAAGGAATAGGGATGGGTTGTGCACAGTGGTTAAGTCGTGCTGGTGCATCTGTTTTATTGACTGCGAGGAACGAAGAAAATTTGAATCTTAATGTTTCTGAGATTAATAGAAGTGGCGGGAATTCTATAGCTGTGCCAGTCGATCTAACTGAAGAAAATGCATGTAAGTTAGTAGTAGATAAATGTATTGAAGAATTTGGAGGTATAGATTTTTTGGTAAATGTAGCTGGTGTCAGTAGAAGAACAGATCCGTTAGACACAACAGATGAAGAAATTGATATTGCTTTTGATTTAAAACTTCGATCAGCAATTCGTTTAGCTCGTCTAGTTGTTCCATCCATGAAAAAAAGAGGTGGAGGCTCGATAATTTTTACGTCGGGTCTTAGTCAACTTCATTCTGCGTCTTTACAAGGTTCAGGTTGTATTCCCAATGCTGGTATCGCTGCTTATAAACATTTACTTGCTAAGAGGTTAGCTCCTGATAATATACGTGTAAATTTAATCAATCCAGGTTCCACAAAAACTCCTCGTATGGATATGCAGAACAAAAGAATTTCAGATTATACTGGGAAATCAGTAGAAGAAGTAGAAAAAGATAGATTGTCTCGTATTCCTATTGGTAGATTTATTACTCCGGATGATTGTGCAAAGACAGTATTGTTTCTTTGTTCAGAACTTTCTACATGTATTACTGGAGAATCGATTATTATTGATGGTGGTGGTTGCACTGTAACACGGTATTAGACTTTTTTCCTGAAATAAAGAGAGGAGCAACTTTTGAGTATTTCTGAAGCCCCTAAAGCTATTGCGTCTAAAAATATCGATCTGATTGGATACAATGATTTAAAAGAAAGACCTGCTTTTAAAATAGCTATGCAAGAAGTGAATGGACGTTTTTATCTTTATTTATCTCACTTTTGGGTCAGTGGGTGGAGTGTTATAGATGTAACTGAACCTGACAAACCTGAATATTTAAATTTCATAGAAGGGCCAGATAATACTTGGACTCTACAAGTGCAAGTTGCAGAAGGAATACTAATTACTTCTT
>CAYWAX010000014.1:0-19821 GCA_964456425.1 uncultured Nitrospinaceae bacterium
GCATCTCCTTGAAGTAAATTGACTTCGGCGGGCCTAAAAAACTTTTCGTCTGTAGTGACTATGAGTTTTTTGTCTTCAGAATAACAATTATCTTTTTCCCAAAAAAAATCAATATTTTGTGATTCTAGTGCAAAATTGACAAAGTCCCTAATAGAATAAACTTCTCCGGTCGCTAAGACATAATCATCTGGTTTTTCGTGGTTCATCATTAACTGCATACCTTCTACAAAGTCTTCTGCATGTCCCCAGTCTCTTTTTGCCTCTAAGTTTCCTAAAATAATTGGTTCATGATTAATTAACCAGGAAGCTACACCCTTTGATATTTTTCTTGTGACAAATTCTTCACCTCTGTGGGGAGATTCATGATTAAATAGAATTCCACAACAAGTAAACATATCGTACGATTCCCTATAATTGATTGTTATATTATGTCCAAAAACTTTTGCACATGCGTAAGGAGATCTAGGCCAAAATTTTGTTCTTTCATTTTGTGGAACTTCTTGAACTTTCCCAAATTGCTCAGAAGAGGAAGCCTGATAATATTTAATTTTTGGATTAACTTGCTTAATTGCTTCCAGACATCTTAGAACACCCATAGCATCTATAAGTGTTGTTAACTCGGGTTGTTCAAATGATAAAGCGACAAAGGACTGAGCAGCAAGATTGTAAATAAACTCAGGTTCCACTTTTTCTACAGCTCTTCTAATATTTGCATGATCTAAAAGATCTAACTCAATAAATTCTATATCTTTTGTAATTCCCATCTCGTCTAATCGCCAATATCTTAGTGCTGTGCTTCTTCTTTGTCCTCCAAAAACTTTAATTCCTTTTTCTAAAAGAGATTTTGCAAGGTATGCTCCATCTTGTCCTGTGATTCCAGTTACTAATGCTTTTTGCATTTACGCTCCTAGGATTAATTTATTCTTTAATCTAGTATTATTAAGAAATATAACATATTAAATTTTCTTAAAAACTAGATTGTTTTATATCAATCATGAATTTATTTCTAGTGAATTTGTTCCTATTTTTCTTTTTTTGATACAGGTGAATAACTTGAAAACAGAGATTCTTTTTGCACTTTTTTCATTGTTTTCTCTTGGGTGTAGTGATTTTCTATATAAATTATCTCATAAGTGGGAGGTGAAGCCATCCACTTTTATGTTATTTCAAAATTTTTCTTTTTTACCTGCTGCCTTTGGAGTCGCATATTATAGAGAAGAGTTGATTTGGAATAATTTTTTGTTATTAGGTTTTGTAAATGGATTCATGGCTTTTTCAGCATTTCTATTTGTTTTGTTTTCTCTTAAAAACAGCGCGGCGATTTCTATAGTAACGATTGTAAGACTAAATTTTATTCTTACCTCTCTTTTGGCAATAGTTTTTTTGGGAGAAGATTTAAGTCTCTATAAGATGCTTGCAATTTTTTTATGTATTATTGCAATTTTAAGTATTGGATTCGACAAGTCTTTTCTGCCTAGAGATAAGAGTTCTTTTTATTACGCCCTTTTATCTATGTGTTTGTTTGGTCTAATAGGATTCTTTATTAAACTAAGCTTGAGCTTTGGCGCACTGCCTTCTGGAATGATCCTTGCACAAACTTTTGGGGTTTTTTCACTAACTATTCCGTATGTTTTTATGCGCCGTGAAAAACTTCCCCAAATTAAATTATCACTTATTCTCCCATTTTTATGTGGAATTCTTACTTATGCTAGTTATCTTTCACTTTCATTTGCATTGGTGTATGGTGAAGCCATCGTAGTGACACCAATAGCCCAACTGAGTTTTGTGTTTACGGGTATTTTATCCGTTCTTTTTTTTAAAGAGCGCCTGTCTTTGAAAAAGGGATTAGGAATTTCATTTGCAATTCTAGCGGTCTTAATTCTTTCTTTCTGATTAGAAAGGTTTCCTTTGTTAGATCTTATCCATCCTAATTTTTTAGCTCTTATTTCCGCCATGTTATTATCTATAGCACAGAGTTTTTATAGACAAGCTGTTCGTTTTTTAAGACCAGAAGAGGTAACAATTGCCGCTAATTTTGTTGTCGGATCTCTTGCATTCGCCGTTTACTTAATCGAAGGAAGATATTTTGAATTGTCTTACGAGGGAGTTTTTTTCTTTGCTTTATCCGGATTTTTTGCGCAGTTTGTAGCTCGTCATTTCAATAATATTTCATATTCTACTATTGGACTTGCAAGGACTCAAACCCTTTATCAAACAGCACCTATTTGGTCCTCTATGGTTGCAATTATATTTATAGGAGAAAAACTTAATACACTCATTGCGGTTGGAACCATATTTGTTGTTATGGGGGGTATGATTTTAGTTTATGAAGCCAAAAGTAAAAATAAAGTTGCCAAGTTATTTTTTTATTTTCTCCCTGTTATAAGTGCAATGTTTTTCTCTTTTTCGCCTACTTTCAGGAAATTAGCTTTTGAATCTATTCCTTGTGCTTCTTTAGGACTTGCAATTGCATCGTGTGCAGCAGTTTTTCTTCAATGTTTTATTTCTCTATTTATGCGGAAAAAAGAAGAAAAATTCATAAGTTTTTCTTGGCATAAGAAAGCGGTCGTGACGATGCTACTTGCAGGTTTATTTAATGTTATGACGGGATTAACATTCTGGACTGCGATTAAGAATGGAGAAATTGTAGAGGTAGTTCCAATAAGGAGGCTTTCTTTAGTTTTTGTAATTCTTGTTTCATGGTTTTTCTTTAAAAAAATTGAAAAATTATCTCCCCAAGTTGTAATTGGTGCTGCAATATCAATAGCTGGTGCTCTTTTGGTTAGTTCAGGGAGTTGAATATGATTTTCTATATATAAAATAAAAAGAGTCCTTTCTTATAAAATGTTTGAAATGTTTTTATCTATTTCCTATAATCGTAATTGTATTTAGTTTCATTCTGACTTGGAGATTGTATGAAAGTCTTAAAAATAATTCCTGAAAAATGTACTGGCTGCATGAGATGCGAGTTGGCTTGTTCTTACGAGCAAACGGGAACATTTAGACCTTCTAAATCGGTCATTAGAGTTTCTGCTTTTGAAAACCATACAAGTTATGCTCCTTATACTTGCCCACAGTGTGATGAAGCATGGTGTATGACAGCTTGCCCAATAGAAGCAATTTCCATATCTTCTGCTGGAGCAAAAGAGATCAAAGATGATTTATGTGTAGGTTGCAAGCTTTGTACAATCGCTTGTCCCTACGGCACTATTTTCTTCGATACAGAAACTCACAAGGCTTTTAAGTGTGATTTGTGTGGTGGAAATCCTGCTTGTCAAACTGTTTGTCCTACTGGAGCTATTGAATACATAGAAGTTGACAAAAATTCGGATTGGATTGGAAGTTTTGCGAGCGAACGTTCAAGAGGTCCTGGTGGTCCTCTTTCTTTAGAGGTGGGTTGATTATGATTCGGCAAGTGATCGTAGGCGGTGGAACAGCAGGTTGGAATGCAATTTCAACCTTAAGGGAAATCGATCGCGGCGATTCTAATATAATACTTATTTCTAATGAATCTCCATATTCAAGAATGGTTTTGCCATATTATCTTTCTAAAGAAATTGGAGAATCGCATGTTTTTACAGCATCGAAGACAAGATTAGAAGATTTAGATGTTGAATTGAAACTCGGAAAAGATGTAAAAGGATTAGATGTAAAAAATAACAAGCTCTTTTTAGATGATGGAGAAGAAGTCAATTACGATAATCTTTTGATTGCGACTGGCTCCTCGCCGGTTAAACCCCCCATTCCAGGTTCTGACGGACAGAATGTGCATAGTTTTTGGACATTGCCTCAAGCACGGGCTGTAACCAGCAAAATTAAAATGAATACGCGTGTAACCATGATTGGCGCTGGTTTTATTTCATTCACTATCCTCAATGCTTTAATTAGTAGAGGTGTCGATTTAACTGTAGTCGAGGTGGAGAAGCGTGTGTTACCTAGAATGTTGGATGAGCAGGGCGCAAATATTGTAAATGAATGGTTGGTATCAAAGGGGATAAATGTAAAGACAGAATCTAGAGTTATCTCAATAGATGATCATGAAAATGAGAAAAGTATAAAGTTTGATGATGGGACTGAACTGAAAACGGATTTGGTTATTATGGCTACTGGAATAAAACCTAATATCGAGTGGCTTTCAGACTCTGATTTAATCTTAGACGATGGTATTCCCATTGACGAATATTGCCGTACGAATGTTAATAATGTTTATGCCGCTGGTGATGTTGCGAAGGGTTTAGATATTGTAACAGGAGAAAGAGTGGTTCACGCTATTGAACCTACTGCAGTGCAGCATGGAAGGATTGCGGCTTCAAACATGTCTGGAAAAGAAACACGTTACAAAGGAAGTTTGTTGATGAATATTTTAGATGTTTTTGGTTTAGAGATTGCCAGCTTTGGTTCTTGGAGTGATGAGGGGTCAGATAAAATAATAAAAGAAAATTTAAATCGACCCTCTTATAGAAAAATGATTTTTGATGATGGACATATGATAGGTGCTATTGCTATCGGTTTAGGTGATGATATATGGCATACGAATGATATAGGAATGCTAAAAGGATTAATTTTTGCAAAAAGTGATCTTGCTGATTGGAAAGATCATATTAGAAGAAACCCATTTGATATTAAACGTGCGTTTCTTGCCTCGGGTTCTGTAGGAAAACTTCTGCCTGAAACTCTTACTGGAAGTCCTTCTGTCCCTGAAAAAAGCATTGGAGTCTCAACTTAATAGAGGATTTAGTTTTGTCGAATTCACCTTTTTCTTATGCTGGAAATATTTTAAGAGTAGATCTTTCATCTGACTTAATTTCTAAAGAAGAATTTAAAGAGGAAGACCGTCGTAAGTGGATTGGAGGCGCTGGTCTTGGGGCAAAAATTTTATGGGAAGAAGTGCCGAGTCATGTTAATTGGGATGATCCAGAAAATCGACTTATTTTTGCTACCGGTCCTTTAGCTGGTTTACCCGTATGGGGAACCGGCGGTCTAACGGTTGTTACCCGAGGTGCTATGACAAATGGTTCTACTAATACACAAGCGAATGGATTCTTTGGAGCAAACATAAAGTATTGTGGTTACGATGCGGTAATTTTTCAAGGTCAATCGAAAGACTGGGTATATTTACACATACATGAGGATGGTGTTGACATTAAGAGTGCACAGGATCTCCTTGGCAAGGATACTTGGGAGACCCAAGAAACACTAGAGAAAGAATTGAACCTGAATGGACACAATTTAAGCGTATATAGTATAGGCCCTGCAGGTGAAAATTTGGTTCGATTTGCTGCGATACAGGGGGATTATGGACATGTAGCCAGTAAAAATGGCTGTGGTGCGGTAATGGGAAAGAAAAAAATAAAAGCAGTAGTAATAGAAAGAGGAAAAAAGGGAATAAGAGTAGCATTTCCTCAAGCACTTTTTGCTTGTTCTGATGAGATGGCTCACAGTTTACAAAATGATCCTTCTACTAAATCTTTATATGAGTATGGAACTTTAGGCGGTGTACGTAACATGGTTGGAATGGGTGCCCTTCCTATAAAAAATTACACAACAAATGTTTGGCCAGATGCAGTAGATACTGATATTTGGGAAGCAAAGGGATTGAGGGAAGGATTTGATCATCGGGGTCATCAGTGTAATTCATGTGGAATGAAACATTGTCATATGCAGATAATTTCATCTGGTCGTTATAAAGGACAAGTTGTTGATGAGCCTGAATATGAAGGATGGTCTGGAGCAGGTTGGGCTATTGGAGCGACAGATCCACAAGAAGTTACTTGGTTGAATACACAGCTTGATCGTGCTTGTGTTGATGTAAATGAATTTGGCTGGCTTTGTGGATGGGTTATGGAATGCCAGGAAAAAGGTTTTATAAGTGAAGAAGAATTAGGTTTCCGTTTAGAATGGGGTGATGTTTCTGGTGCGGCTCGTTTGCTAGAAATGATTTCTAAAAGAGAGGGCTTCGGAGAACTTTTAGCTGAAGGTGTTAAAAGAGCATCCGAAAAAATTGGAGGAGAAGCTGCAGATTGTGCCATCTATACAATGGCAGGAAATTCTCCAAGAGGTCATGATCATCGTTCTAGATGGGAAGAACTACTTGACACCTGTACTGGCAGTGGTGGAACGATGGATACAGCTCCAGCAGTTTTTCCAACAGAACACGGTCTTCCTGCAAGTATTCGTCCGCAAGATCCTAAAGCTGTTTCAAAGCAAGTAGGCGGATTACGAGGAAGACGCCATTTTGAAGATTCCCTTGGGGCCTGTGTATTTACTACTCGTGTTCCTTTAGAAATGCTGTGTAGGTCACTTGAATCAGCTACTGGTTGGGATATTCGTATTGATGAGGCAATGCTTGCTGGAAGAAGGACTGCTGCACTAATGAGAGCGTTTAATCTTCGTTGTGGAATAGGACCAGAGTTAGAAAAACCATCAAAGCGTTATGGTTCTACTCCAATAGATGGTCCTATCTCAGGTGTTTCTATAATGGATAATTGGGATGAAATGTTGGATATTTGGTATGAAACGGTTGGTTATGATAGAAAAACGGGTCGTCCGACTCCAGATACTCTAAAGTCTTTAGAACTAGAGGAAATAGTCGAGGCTGTATGGAACTTTGGAAAAGATAAAGTCTAATCTTGAGATTTTCTGTATGAAATCTGATTCTCCAGTAACAGAAGATAGAGTAAAAGTTGAACTTGTGGCTTGGGCTAACACTTTCGTTGGTGGAGATGGAAGTAGTCGCAAGGTATTTCATGAGTGTATTGAAGAAAATGCAACAGTTTTTTCTGTTCTAAAGGGTCTAAGTACTCGTTATAAAGCACTTGATGATGCATTATGGGATAGGGGTTCTAATGAATTGGGTGAGCATATAGAAATTGTAGTTAACGATGCTTTGCTAGGAATAGAACACAATTTAAACAGCAAAGTTAAAAACGGTGATTTGATTATGTTAATGGGTCAATATTTAGGCGGATAATTCTATCGGAGGTTTTTGAATGGCTTCAGTACTATCTCATACGGATCCGGATTTATATAATTCTTTGGAGCAGGAAAGACATAGGCAGGCTGACGAACTTGAACTAATTGCTTCTGAAAACTATGTGAGTTTATCGGTAATGGAAGCAGTTGGTGGTATTATGACTAACAAGTATGCAGAGGGTTTGCCTGGAAAACGGTATTATGGTGGTTGCGAATTTGTAGATGTTGCAGAAACGCTCGCTATTGAAAGAGCGAAAGAAATTTTTCATGTAGATCATGCTTGTGTTCAACCTCATAGCGGTGCACAAGCGAATGCAGCTGTCTACTTTGGTTTGTTAGAGCCTGGAGATACTATTCTTGGAATGAATCTTTCCCATGGAGGACATCTTACGCATGGGCATCCCGTTACTTTTTCTGGAAGATGGTTCGAGGTTTCAAGTTATGGTGTTGATCCAACAAATCATCTGATAGATTTTGAAGATGTAGAGGATCAGGCTATTAAATCTTCACCAAAGATCATTGTTGCTGGAGCTAGTGCATACCCAAGAGAGATTGATTATGCTCGATTTCGTGCAATTGCAGATAAAGTTGGTGCAATTTTGATGGCAGATATTGCACATATTGCAGGTTTGATAGTAAGCGGAGATCATCCCTCCCCTGTAGGCCATGCTCAAATAATAACTACAACAACTCATAAAACATTAAGGGGACCTAGAGGCGGAATGGTATTGTGCGATGAAGAATATGGATCGAAAATAGACAAGGCAATTTTTCCGGGGATGCAAGGTGGTCCATTGATGCATGTTATTGCGGGAAAAGCGGTCGCATTTAAAGAAGCTTCTACGGAAGAGTTTAAAAATTACACTTCTCAAATAGTCAAGAATTCAAAAAAACTCGCAACAGTTTTATCGGAAAAGGGTTTAAACCTGATTTCTGGAGGTTCAGATAATCATTTAGTTTTATTGGATTTAAGAGAAGCAGGTTTTAGTGGTAAAAAGGCTGAAATTGCACTAGGAAAAGCAGGTATAACAGTAAATAAAAATTCTATTCCGTATGACACTAGAAAACCAGCGTTTACCAGTGGTGTTCGTATTGGAACTGCAGCTATTACGTCTAGAAAAATGAAGGAAAGTGAGTTAGAACTTATTGGGAATTGGATTTGTGCTGTATTAGAAGATATTGAAGATGAAGCAAAACTTTTCTCAATACGAGATGATGTAAAGGAATTATGCGATAGATTTCCTATGGGTCCAATGGGTTCAAGGCCTGAGTAAATAGTTGGTTTTCGAAGAAATTTATTAAAGTTTAGAAATTCTTTCTGCTTTACAAATTTTTTCTTGTTGAAGACTATAAGCTATCCCTAGGAGTTTATCATCACCTAGTATTGGTCCCATCAATTGAGCACCATATGGAAGACCTTCTTTTGTTTTCCCAATTGGCAAAGAAACAGAAGGACCACCGTAGAAATTCCAAAGTCTTGTTAACGATATAAGTAGTCCTCTAGTCTGTCTTTCTTTACCATTTAAAAAAACACTATGTTCGTTTCTTAAAGGAGATGCGATTGGTGTTGTGGGAGCTAATATAGCATCTACTTTAGTGAAAATTTCATCTGTCACTTTTTGAGACCATTCTCGTCTGAATCTTTGTGACTGAATGTAAGTTGTTGCAGGCACGAAAAACCCTGGTTTTATTCTTTCTATTACTTGAGGGTCATATTTATCTGCATAATGTCGCATTCTTTTTTCATGTACTGAAGCCGCTTCTGAAACCATGATAGAGGTACAGGCATCGTGGGCTAAATTTAAATCAGGTAATTCGATCTCGATAATTTCAATGCCCAATTTTGAGATTTGTTGCATGATTTCGTCTATCCTAGAGACAATCTGTTTGTCAGTATTTTTCTCATAAAAACTTCTTGCATGGCCTATTTTTGTTTTATTTAATTCATTTTTTTTAAGTTTGCTAATGAAATTCATATGATTAGAGTGAAGAGAATACGGATCATTTTGATCGAATCCAGCGGTGACTGACATAAATAGAGCACAATCCTCAATTGACATTGACAGCGGACCAAAAGTATCAAGCGACCAGGATAGAGGCATACAACGAAATTTACTCACTAAACCTAAAGTAGGTTTTAAACCGTAGGATCCACACAGAGAGGAAGGAATACGAATCGAACCACCTGTATCTGAACCGATCGAAATTGGTACCTGAGATGTAACTACACTATTTCCTGATCCCCCACTTGAACCGCCTGTCATATGCTCTGGGTTCCAAGGATTCTTTTGATCTCCATAATGAGGATTTAAACCAGTTGGTCCAAAAGCAAATTCATGCAGATTAAGTTTGCCAAATATATTTGCTCCGGCATTTTTTAATTTTGAGACAATTGTGGAGTCAAATTTTGCGATATTATCTTTTTCAATTAAACTTCCTGAGGTAGTCGGAAAATTTTCCATATCAATGAGATCTTTAATTCCCACGGGAATTCCACATAATGCCCCTGGGTCTTTGCCATTTTTGATAAGTTTATCAATTTCTTTAGCGCGCGCGATAATTTTATCTTGATCCAAAGTTATCCATGTGTTTAGTTTTTCTCCTATTGATTTGCATCTTTCAAGGAAAGTATTAGCCACTTCTAAAGCGCTAATTTCTCCGTTTTTAATAGATGCAACAATTTTGAAAGCGTTATAGTTAGTTATCTTTTGCATTATTTTCCCCAAGAATATTTTTCGGTGTAATCTTGTACATGGGTTCAATATCAGAAGAAATTACATCTGAAATCTTTTTTTCAGATTCTAATGAATCTACTAGTATCTTTTGAATGTCAGAAAGTGATTTTTTGTCAAGAGTTTGGTTGAAAAGGGTCTTCCAAATTTTCTGGAACTCATCTTTTTCAAGAGGCATATGTTTACCTATTTTATGAATAAAATAATTTCATGTATATTGACCCTTTTGATTTCCATATGCAACAGGTTTCATTACTACCATCATAGATAAATATAATATTTCATATTTTATATTATCGGGGAAAAATGAATTTTTCATTTTATAAAGTTATTTTTATTACTTCATTTTTTATTATTAGTGGTTGTCAATATGCTTTTGTAGGATTGGCTGAGAAGATTATTCAAGATAGAGGACATGACGAACAGATATTTGATTTTTCAATGCGTTCAGGAATTATTTCAGGATTGATAAGTTTAGACCCGGATACTATTTTGAACATAAATGTTGATGTTTGGAATCGGAAAGTTCTTTTAACGGGGGAAACTAAAGATTATCTTATGTACAATAAAATTCAAGAGTATGTTTTAAATTATCCAAAAGTAGAAAAATTATATAATGAAATTACTTATGCAAGAAAGCAGAAAATTAATGATATGGTAGAAAGGGAATGCAAAAAAAAAGGAACCATTAGAAAATTTGATGATATTCCTTCAATTTTTGATGATATGTTCATAGAACAAATGATAAGGCTTAAACTTATAGCCTTAGGAAATTCTTCAATTTTTAATACCCAATGGAGGTCCATCAAAGGGAAGGTTTTTTTAATAGGAAAGGCTCACAGTTTGATGGATAAAATAAGTATGGTTCATGTGATTTGTGGAATAACAGATGTTGTTAATGTGAAAAGTTTCATAGAAATTCGTCCAGAAAAATTACCTTAGGAAGAGAATTTAATGTTGCGTTTGAGTGTTTTAGATCAATCCCCTATTCGTAAAGGTTGTACCCCATCTGATGCTATTAAAGAAACGTTGATACTTGCGAAGAAAGCAGAAGAATTAGGATACTATCGATTCTGGGTTGCCGAACATCATAGCCATCCAATGTTTGCAGGTACGTCTCCAGAAGTTCTTATTGGGCAATTAGCTTCGATGACGTCAACAATTCGCGTAGGTTCAGGAGGAGTTATGTTGAGTCATTATAGTCCTTTGAAAGTTGCAGAAAATTTCAGAGTACTTGAATCAATCTATCCTGGAAGAATTGATTTAGGTTTAGGTCGTGCACCTGGCGCAGATCGATTGACTTCTTCAGCATTATCTCTTGGTAATGATGATTTTAACGTTGATAGATTTCCTCACAAAATAAGAGATCTTAAGTGCTGGTTATCAGGGATTCATGATGAAGAACATCCGTTTAAAAAAGTTGCTGCTATGCCCTCAGGAGAGAGTATCCCCCAAATGTGGCTCTTGGGATCATCTGATCAAGGCGCAATAATTGCTTCGCATTTCGGCGTTTCGTTTTGTTTCGCACATTTTATTAGCGGTAACGGGGCTGCTCAAGTAATGGATTATTATAAAAAAAATTTTAAGCCTTCTTTAGAAAATAAAGAACCTTTAGGTAGCCTAGCCATTTTTGTTGTTTGTGCAGAAACTGAGGAAGAAGCTAAATATTTAGCAGAAAGCAGGCCATTGATGATGCTTAAAAGTAGACGAGGTGAAGGGGGAGGTGTCCCAACTCCAGACGAGTCTCTTTCATATAATTGGAGCGAGATAGAACGTAATTTTGCTGATAGTATAAGAAGGAGAACCATAGTTGGAGATCCTGAGCAAATCAAAGAGAAATTATTAGATTTCTCAAGTAAATGTTCTATAGACGAATTAATCATTGTGAATACACTACACTCTTTTAAGGCACGTTTAAAAACATATGAACTTTTGTCAGAAGTTTTTAATCTGAAAAAAGAATAGATTTTTTTCAGATTAAATTCTTTTGAAGTAAGGAGCATATTTTGAAATTTTCTTTTTTTATGATGCCGATTCACCAACCTAAAGAAAGTCCTTCTTTAGCTTTTGACAGGGATATTAGATTAGTTAATTTTGCGGATATGCTTGGATTTGACGAATTTTTTATTGGAGAACACCATTCAGGTGGTTGGGAAACTATCCCCTGTCCAGAAATGGCATTAGCAAAAGCATCTGCTACGGCAAAGAGAATTAAACTAGGGACATCAGTTATAAATCTCCCGTTTCATCACCCATATCATGTTGCTGAACGAATTGTTTTTCTAGATCATCTTTCAATGGGAAGGGCAATGTTAGGTATAGGTCCTAGTAGTCTTATTTCAGACAAAAGACTCTTTAGAATTAATCCAAATGTGATGTGGAATATGATGGAAGAATCGCTAGAAATTATTCTTAATTTATTTGAAAAAAGTGATCCATTTGATTTTGATGGAAAATTTTGGAAGTTAAAAAATATATCTTTACAATTACACTCTTTTCAGAAACCTAGAATTCCAATTTGTATTGCCACCGCAGGAAGCGAGGAAACTCTTGATTTAGCTGGGAAACATGGATGTATCCTTTTTTCAATGGCTGGAAAAACAAAAGATGGAAAACTAAGTTTTTCTGAACAGTGGTCAAGAGTAGAAGAATCTGCACTCAAGCATGACACTTCAGTTTCTCGTGAAAACTGGCGAGTCGTTACCTCTGTTTATCTTTCAGAAAGTCGTCAAAAAGCATGGGATGAGGTAGAAGAAGGTATTGCTCGTGAAATGAATTATTTTAAAACAATAGGATTTAAGTCTGCTTATGAAGATTATTCTGACCAACCTTTTGAAGAAATAACACCGAGAATTGGGGCAAAGAACAGACGATGGATAATTGGGACTCCCGATGATGCAATTGACGCCATTGAACAATTCATAAAAGAAACGGGTGGATTTGGTGGTTTCATGATGACAACTCATGAATGGACTTCCGAAGAGAATATACGACATTCAATTGATTTGTTTGCACGCTATGTAATCCCTCATTTTAGAAATCATACATCACTACATATTAGTTCATGGAATCGTCTCCAGAATGACTATAAAAATGAAAATCCTCCAGATTTTGACTCAAATAATGGATTTGGAAGTATTCCATCTCATAATTTATAGTAATAAGGAGTTGTAAGTTTTTATTTTAGGATGCTGTAAATCTTTTTCCATAGTAGGATAATAATGTATATTTTAATGTTTTTTGTGAAGGACAAGAATGGAATCTAGACATTTAATTTTTGATGATAAACCTTCTTTGAAGAATCCTGTTTTATTGATGGCTTTTTCTGGATGGAGCGATGCAGCGGAATCTGCAACTGAAGCAGCAACGTACTTGATAAAAAAATATTCTGCTAAACGTTTTGCTCGTATAGATTCAGAGGATTTCTTTGAATTTTCAGAAACTCGACCTACGGTTCGTTTAAATAAGTCAGAGGAGAGAGTGATCGAATGGCCAGAAAATGAATTTTACCATTTTTCGATACCTTCTCAAGAAAGAGATGTTGTTGTGGGTATTGGAAAAGAGCCACACTTTAGATGGAAGTCATTTTCGTTTTGTATGTTGGATTTCATAAAAAAAATCAATCCAACAATTACGGTAACAATGGGTGCTTTTTTAAGCGCAACTTCCCATTTAAATGAAGTGATGTTGGTTTGCTTAGCAAATAATCCTGAACTTGCGGAGAAAATAGGAGTCGATTTAAGTGATTATGAGGGTCCAACAGGTATTGTAGGAGTTCTTCAGAATGCCTTTCAAATAAATAAAATAGATTCAATTTCTCTTTGGGGAAATGTACCTCATTATTTAGCAAATGTTAAAAATCCTAAGGTTGCTTATACATTATTAGAAAAATTTCAAGAATTATCGGAAATTTCTCTGGATCTAGAGACTTTAAAAAGTCATTCGGAGGCTTTTTCTCAAAAAGTTGATGATGCAATTTCAAAAGATTCTAAACTTTCGCAATATGTCACTGATATAGATTCAGAAGAAATAATTGATGAAGCTTTAATGACTCAGGGAGAAATAGATCTAATTGGTGAAGATTTTTCAAGGGATTTTGATGAAGAACTCCCTCCGGGGGATGAAGTTGCTAACGAAATTGAAGAAATTATAAGAAGAAAAAAAAGAGATTCAGACAAAGAATAAATATGGAGCAAATTTATGTCGGAAAGATTTTATCAAGAACTTTTTGGAAGTCCTGATGATGATGGTGGTGGTATTGTTGGAAAAAATATTCTACGGGTAGATGCTCCACCAAAAGCGGACGGGTCTCCTATTTTCTCAGCTGATCATCAAATAGCAAATCCTCTATATATCACTCCGGTTTTAGCTCCATCACCAAACGGCATTCTAAAAAAAATCAATATATCTAAAGCTATTAATTCTAAGGGTGTTGTGTGTATTTTAACATCCAAGGATATTCCGGGTGAAAAAAAATATGGGATGATGGCTAAAGATCAGCCAGTTTTGGTTGAAGATAGATATCATTCTTTGCAGGATGTAGTTGCTTTAGTTGCTGCTGAATCTATTGAAGAAGCTGAAATTGCAGCTTCTCTTGTTAAACTTACTTTTCAAGATCTCCCTGCAGTTTTTGATCCTATTGAATCTATGAAAAAAACGTCTCCAAAAATTCATGAAGATCATCCAATAGGAAAAGGAAATATTCTTGCACATTATAAAATAAGAAAAGGAAATATAGAGAAAGGTTTTAACGATGCAGATGTAGTTATAGAAAATTCATTTAAAACCCAAATGATTGATCATGCTTATCTAGAACCTGATGCAGGGTATGTTATTCCGAATCCAGATGGGAGCATAACATGTACCGGACCTACTCAATGTCCTCATATGGTGAGGAGAGTAATTTCCCCAGTTTTAGGTCTTGGTCAAAATGAAATTCAATTTATTTCTACCCAGCCTGGAGGAGGCTTCGGCGGAAAAGAAGAAACTTCTATTGAAATAGCGATGCGTGCTGGCCTAGTTGCGCTGAAAACAGGCCGTCCTGTTATTTATAACTATACTAGAGAGGAATCTCTAGGTGCTAAAGCTAAAAGAGTTCCTGCGATTATTCACCACAAGATTGGGGCAAAGAAGAATGGGAAAATTGTAGGAATGGAAATTAAAATTTATTTAAATAAAGGTCCTTATACGGCGGTTGGTCCAGGAATTTTAAAAAAATTAATTATACATTCTCCTGGTGCTTATGAGTGTGAGAATATTAAAGTTGATGGGTTTATGGTGTTCACAAATAGTATTAATACCTGTGCAATGCGAGGATTAGGTGTTCCTCAAGTACACTTTGCTATTGAATCTCAAATTGATGAGTTATCTAAAAAATTAGAGATAGATCCTTTCCAGTTGAGAAGAATAAATGGGTTTCGCGTTGGTTCAAAAACCGGAACTAGTCAGGTTTTAAAAGAAAGTGTAGGCTTTGTGCAATGTCTAGATGAAGCAGAAAAATCTCTTCCAAATCACCCAAGAGAAAATCCTCTGAAAGAAAATGAATTTTTGTACGGAAGGGGAGTAGCTGGATTTTGGTATTCTACAGGTGCTGCTGGTCCATCAGATTCATGTGGTGCTCAGGTTCATGTTACAGATGACGGAAAAGTTCAAGTAAGTGTGGGTATTATAGAACTTGGGCAAGGATCAAATACTGTTTTGGCTCAAATTGCTGCAGAAGGATTAGGTGTAAATTTTGAAGATGTAAGGATGATGCCAGTAGATACAGATGCCATGCCTGAAAGTGGTTTTACTGCGGGTTCACGGTCAACTACTATTCCCGGAAATGCAATTTGCCAAGCGATTTTAGAGATACGAGAAATACTTGCTCCTGTAGCTGCAGATATGCTTGAGTGTTCCTTAGATGATATGTCTTTTCAAGGAGGAAAAATATTTATCAAGAGTACTCCAAATCGTTTTGTTAATTTTGGCGAAGTGGTAAAGAAAGCTTTGTTCTTGGGAAAACAGATTAACGGCCATGGCTGGTTTTCTACTGGTACTCTTACGTTTGATCCCGAAACTGGTAAAGGGGACCCGTTTATGGTTTATAGTTACGGTGTTCAAGTTGCGGATGTAAAAGTAAATCCTGAAACTGGAGAAGTATGGGTTATGAACGTCACAGCGGCTCATGATGTTGGTAGGGCTATTAATCCACAGGGTGTTATCGCTCAAATTCAGGGCGGGATAGAAATGGGTATTGGGCAGGCACTAATAGAAGAAGTAGAAGTTCATGAAGGAAAAGTTTTAACTCCTGATTTTGCTAGATACGAAATTCCTGTCTCTTCTGACACTCCTGAAATGAATACAATCATAGTTGAAGAAAGAAATTCTACAGGACCGTATGGTGCTAAGGGTGTTGGTGAAAGTGCAATGGTTCCAACACTTGCAGCAATTTCTAACGCTATTACCGATGCAGTTGGTCATCGTTTTCATCAACTTCCAATACGACCCGAAGATGTAGCTCTATCTATTATAAGTAACTAGGTATTTCCGAATTACAATTTTTTCTAAAAAAATAACTTTGAAAGATTTCTTATGCGAGCGTTTCTTCTCTCAGCAGGATTTGGTCAAAGATTAGGTGAACTAGGTAGAAAGGTACCTAAATCTCTTATTCCTTTAGGGGGAGTCCCGCAAATAGAATTTGCTCTCTATAAATTGAGAAAATATGGAATTACAGAAGTTGGAATTAATCTTCATCATAAGTCTGAAATCATAAAGGATACTTTGGGTAACCATTTTCTAGATATGAAGTTAAATTATTTTTTTGAAGAAAAGATTCTTGGAACCGCAGGGGGCTTAAAGAATGCTGAAGAATTTCTTAGTGAAAAAAAAGAAGATTTTTTTGTTATGAATTCTGATTCTCCCTCTTCTATCGACCTAAGAAGCGCTTTAGAACACCACAAGAAAGGAAATTATCTTTCTACACTTATTCTTAGACGTTCATCTCAGGCAAGTTCTTACGGTATTTTAGGATTAGATAATGAAGGAAGATTAATTAAATTTTTATCATTTTGCACTCCAGGAAGGGAGAAAGATTCAATAGTTTGTGGGATGTTTACTGGTCTCAGTGTAATGTCTCCTGATATTTTTAAATTTATCCCATCTAAAGGTTTTTGTGATATCGCAAAAGAAATTTATCCTAAGTTGATTACAGAAGATAAAAAATTAGGTGGCGTAATTAGTGATTCGTATTGGGCCGATACGGGAACAATAAAACGTTATATGAAAGCGAATAGAGATTTGTTGTCGGGTAATTTTGTTCCAGATTTTGATTGGCCGACTGAAGAATTTCTTTTAATAGAAGGAGAAAAAATTTCTTGGGGAGAGGGTTTTATAGAACCTCCCGTTTTAATTTCTAAAACAGCAAGGATAGAAGAAGATGCTGTAGCTTCTAAAAATTCTGTGCTTATGTCTGGTTCTTGTCTTTCTAAAGGATCCAAGTCGATAGGATCTATCATGTTTCCCGATTCTTTTGTACAGAAGGATTCAATACTCACTGATTGTGTAGTTGGGCCAAAAACGGTTATTTCTTTAAAAGAAAAAAGGTTTAGAAATATAATTTTTATAGATAAAAATATATATAATTTATAATTTTTGAGGACTGATTAATGATTGAGCGTATTGCTAGAACTACCTTAAATTCAGGACGTTCACCTGTTTTTTCTGATAATGGATTAGTGGCTACAAGTCAACCTCTTGCTGCTCAATCTGGATTGCAAGTTTTACGAGATGGAGGTAATGCAATTGATGCGGCAATTGCGACTGCCGCAGTTTTAAACGTAGTTGAGCCCCAATCAACTGGAATTGGAGGCGATATGTTTATGATTTACTGGAACGAAAATGAAAAAAAGTTATATGGACTTAATGGTAGTGGAACTGTTGGGAAAGAATCTACATGGGAGTTTTTTGATAGTAAGGGTTTAAGAACTATTCCAGAAACAGGAGTTCTTTCAATTACTGTCCCTGGAGCTTTAAATGGATGGTGCACTGCTCTTGAAAAATTTGGTAGTGGGGAAATGACTCTTTCTAGACTTTTGCAACCAGCAATTCATTATGCGGAAAACGGATTTCCCGTTTCTCCTATTATTCAAAATGCATGGTCTCAGCAGACGGAAAAACTCAAGACGTGTAATTATTCAAAGAAGATATACTTACCAAATGGAAGTGCGCCGGCTGTTGGTAGTATTTTCAAGAATCCATTTCTTGCAGAAACTTTTAAGAAAATTTCTGCACATGGAAAAGATGTCTTCTATCGAGGTCCTATTACAAAAAAAATAATTAATTATCTTCGTGAACAAGGGGGACTATTGTCTGAGAACGATTTTGATTCTATAAACTCGGAGTGGGTAGAGCCTTTAAAGACAAATTATCGTGGTTACGAATTACATGAGATTCCTCCAAATACTCAAGGTCTTACCGCACTTATTTGTTTGAATATTTTAGAAAACTTTGAATTATCCAATTTTGCCTATGGTTCTGTGGAACATTTTCATTATCTAATAGAATCTATGAAACTTTCTTTTGCCGATAGAGATCGTTTTATAGCAGATCCAAAGATGGAAGATATTCCGATAGAAAGTCTTTTGGAAAAAGAATATTCAAAGAAGCGAAGATTATTAATAGAACCGGATAAGGCATTAAATTTTAATCCAGGGAATATGCTGAATTCATCTGATACAATTTATTTAACAACTTCAGATTCAGATGGAAATATGTGTTCGTTTATTAATAGCGTTTTTCAACATTTTGGATCCGGGATTACGGGTTCAGATAGTGGAGTTGTGCTACAAAATCGTGGATTTGGTTTTAATCTAGATCGAAATCATCCAAATTGTATTGCCCCTGGCAAGAGACCTTTTCATACTATTATCCCTGGTTTTGTTATGAAAGACGAAAAACCTTTTTTAAGTTTTGGAGTAATGGGTGGTGATATGCAAGCGCAGGGTCATGTACAGGTACTCTCGAACATAGTTGACTTTGGAATGGATATTCAGGAAGCAATTGATTCTCCGAGATTCAGATTTTTAGGAGATAAGAACGTAGCAATTGAATCCGGTGTTCCTGATTATATATTAGATGGGTTAAGAGAATTTGGGCATAATGTTTCACGTGCTGGTGGTTATGAAGGGTTTGGTGGTGGGCAAGGAATAATGTTATTACCAAATGGAGTTTATGTAGCAGGTTCTGATCATCGTAGAGATGGCTGTGCAGTCGGTTTTTAGGAGTTTATTTAAATGAAGTTTATTTTCATTTTCATTTTTATTCATTTCACTTTCGTCTTTTATTCACAAGAAATTTTCGGAACTTGTTTGGGTAAAAGTTTTGTTGTTGAAAAAAATATATGGACTAAAAGCCCTCTGAGAAATTTAGAAACTCGAGAAATAAAAATACTTTTTTCAGATTCTTCTATTTCAAGACTATATGCAGTTCGTTTATCTCCATCTAATTTTAGATCTCGTATCTATTTACAAAAAGATAAGAATTTACTCATGAATTCATCAAAGTTAATTAAGAGATTAAACGCTACTTTTATAATCAATGCTGGGTTCTATGATCGTAATTACCGACCGATGGGTTTTTTTAGAAGTGGGACAAAAACCTATAATAGTAGAATTTTATTTAAAGGATCTCGTAGGTCATTGCATTTTGGCGCTCTTTTGCATTTTCATAAACAAACAAATCGTATTCAGATTTATCATCGAGATTTTTTTAATAAAACTATTCCTGGAGATGTTTTGCAGGCCGGTCCTTATCTTTTCAAAAATGGAAGACCTGTAAAAGGACTAAGGAAATATAGAGAGTTTAATCGAGCAGATAGAAGGACTGTAGTGTCTATTCTAAAAGATAGGACAATTGTTATTCTTGTAAGTCAAGAGAATGATAGAGGTGTTTCCTGGTGTGAACTTCAAAAACTTTTTTTTAATAGTAATATAGGTTTTTCAGTTAAAGATGCGATTAATCTTGATGGTGGTGCTAGTTCGCAATTAAGTATTCATTCAGAAAATTTCAAAAAAAATATTTTTGGAAGACCTGTGCCCGCATTTGTTGTTTTTTATGAAAATTAATTTTTTTGTGTTAG
>CAYWAX010000015.1:0-19642 GCA_964456425.1 uncultured Nitrospinaceae bacterium
TATGAGCCTTTACCCATCCAAAGGGCTAAAAACACTTACTGCTATGGCACTGGAAGGATACCCCTCTGCGCAGTATGAACTGGGCAAGTCCTATATGACAGATTGGGATTTGAAAATTTTAGAGAGAAAAAGAAAAAAAAATATTTCTAAAGCAGCGTTTTGGTTCAAGAAATCTGCAAGTGGAAAATATAAACCCGCCATAGCAGCACTTTCTAAAATTGTTGCTCAAGAGAAAAAAGAAAAATCCTTTGGTTCTAGAAAGAAAAACAAAACGAAAGAAGCTAAAGCCGAAGCACGAAGTGAAAAATTAAAGCGTTTGATTGCAGAATTGCAAGGAAAAGTGAAATTACGTCTTGCAGAAAAGAAAAGAAAAGAAGCACAAAATAAAGCTCGACTGGAGAAACAAAGAAGAGAACAAAGCGATAAAGAAAAAATAGAAGAGAGAAAGAAAAGAATTCAGGCAGAGAAGAAAAGAAAAGAATCAGAAAAAATTGCACGTAAAGAAAAAGTGCGACGTGCAATTGAAGTATCAAAAAGAAAGAAAGCCGAAGAAAAAGTAACGCAAGAAAGATTAAAAAGACTTCTCGAAGAAAAGAAAAAGATTGAAGCAGAGAAACAAAGAAAGAAAGCCGAGGAAAAAGCAACGCAAGAGAAGTTACAGAGGCTGCTTGAAGAAAAGAAGAAGGAATTAGCAGAAAAAAAATTGCGTTTAGAAGAGAAAAAGAAGAAAGAAGCAGAAGAAAAAGCGAGCCAGGAGAAGTTGTATAGACTCCTTGCAGAAAAAAAGAGAATAGAAGCAGAGAAGAAAAAGATAGAAGCAGAGAAACAAAGAAATAAAGCGGAAAAGAAAAGGTTAGAAGCAGAAAGATTGAAAGAACTAATGGCAATAGAGGCTCTGAAACTCCGCTTAAAAGAGAAAAAGAGGAAAGACAGATATAAAAGATTTAGCGGAAATGCACTTTCTTTTAATAAGGTGCATACGATTGGAAATAAAATTCAGTTCCGTATGATAAAAGTCGATAGATTTTCTTCTATTCGCAGTCCAAAGAGTTTTTGGGAAAGGAAGAAAGTGAATTCTTCTCCCGGATCAGTTTTTGTTGGAGTCCGATTTGTCTACACAAACTCAACGAAAAGAGCATTTAATTTTTATAGGCCACTTGTAGTTACGTTATTGGATACATCCGGCGCCGTATATGATGAGAATAAGAAAGCGACGATAAGGTATAGAATCAATAATTATTACGAGCAAAAATCGCCCTGGAGTGTAAGGCCGGGAGAGAAGCATAAGACAGGGTTTGTTTTTTCGGTTCCTAAGTCGATATTGAAAGAGCACGATTTTTTGATAGAGATAAATTTCCCGGTGCTGGATAATCCAGTAAAGGCAAAACTGGAATAGAAGTTTATGAAATATCTGTTCGGGTACCTAGAGATGAAAGAGGCGGTTTAAAGAATAGTGAGATAATTATCCAGTTCAAAGTCAGTTACTTGTCTTCTGGATTTTTCTAATTCTAGTTTTTTATTTGCAATGATCTTTGAATGTAATTCTTCTCCGAAAGTTTCTTTCATAATTGTGCTATCTTCTGCGAGTTTGATCGCCTCGTTTAAGTCAGAGGGAAGGGTAACAATTCCTCTGGCTTGTCGATCTTCAGCAGATAGTTCGTGAACATTCTCTTCTACAGGATCAACGGGTTCATAATTCTTTTCAATTCCTTCCAGGCCAGCAGCGAGCATACATGCAAAAGAGAGATATGGGTTACATGCAGAGTCAGGAGATCGTATTTCTATTCGGGTATCAGAATCTCTTCCTTTCCGAATACTAGGGATACGTATAAGATCACTTCTGTTTTTGTGTGCCCAAGAAACGAAAATGGGCGCTTCAAATCCAGGAACCAATCTTTTGTAACTGTTTAGCCATTGGTTAAAAATCAGGGTCATCTCTGGGGTATGTTTCAGCAATCCGGCAATGAAGGACTGACAAATATCAGAAAGGCCATCTTCTTTATTTTCATCGAAGAATATATTTTGAGAACCTTTAAAGAGTGATAAATGAGTATGCATTCCATTTCCATTAGAATCACTTAAAGGTTTTGGCATAAATGTTGCGTACACGTTATGTCTTAATCCAACTTCCTTTACGACTAGTCGGTAAGTCATAGCGTTGTCTGCCATAGTAAGAGCATCGCTGTATCTAAGATCTATTTCGTGCTGACTCGGACCTACTTCATGATGGCTGTATTCTACACCTATTCCCATTTTCTCGAGAGTAATGACAGTTTCTCTCCGTATGTCACTTGCAACATCTAAAGGAGTCAGATCAAAATAGCCACCCCTGTCAAGAGGTTCTAATGGTAGTTCCGCCGACTTGAAGTAATAATGCTCAAATTCCATGCCTGTATAGAATGTGTATCCTTTTTGATTTGCCTTCTGAAGAGTTTTGCGAAGAACGTTTCTAGGATCTCCGTCATAGGACGAACCGTCAGGAAGTTTAATGTCACAGAACATTCTTGCTACGGTTCCACCGTCCTGGGGACGCCAGGGAAGTACACAGAAGGTCGTTGGATCGGGATGCGCGAACATGTCGCTTTCTTCAATACGACTAAATCCTTCGATTGAGGAACCGTCAAATAAATGTCCGTCATATAGTGCGGTTTCAAGTTCTTCAGTAGTGATCGCAAAACTTTTAAGAAAACCAAGAATATCCGTAAACCATAAACGGATAAATCGCACTTCTAACTCTCTAGCTTGTTTAAGGACAAATTCTCTGTCTAGATTTATGTCATTGTTATTCACGGGCACTCCTACTTTTGTGTATTAAATGGTTTTGAAAGGGATTAACCTTCCTCGTCCTTTATAAATTTATAGCCAACATTTCTGATGGTTTTTATATAATTTCTTCCTTTTGCCTCGATTTTAGAACGGATTCTTCTTACATGAACATCTACAGTTCTTGGACCTCCAATATAATCAAATCCCCATACTAGATTTAAAAGTTGTTCTCTATCAAATACTCTTTCAGGATTTTGAATCAAATGCTTTAAAAGTTCAAATTCACGAAAAGTTAAATCAATAATTTCTCCGTCTAATCTTATTTCGTATCTATCCTCGTCTACTGATAATCCTGCTTTGTTGGCATTAACTTCTATAGAATTATTTTCACTATCTTTTTTTAAACAAAGATTTTTGACACGTAAAATCAATTCCTCTTCACGGATTGGTTTAGTAATAATATCGTCTGGTTGAAATGGAGTACTTATATTGATAAGACGTCCTGTTTCCGACATCAGGAGTATTGGTAGAGTAGTCCATTTTCTAATTTCTGGAACTTTAGGTAAGGCAGGTGCATCATCTAATAATACGAGAGAAAGACCGTGTGCTTTAATTCCAGACAGTGCAGATTCTTCTTCAACGACGGTGCTGCAAAAATGGCCTTCTCTACGTAATGCTCTTTCAAGTGCATCTCCTAGAGATTCGTCTGCAGTATATATAAGCAGTTTTGCCATAATTGCTAATCTTCCTAAATTTGTGCAATTTTATTTGTCATTACGATAAGACTATCGAGATTATGCGCTGACATAAATTCATCACAGTAGGGTAATGCGGTTCTCATGCCCCGATCAATTGGTCTATATCCAGGACTTCCAAGCAAGGGATTTAACCATATTAATTTGTGACATTTCTTTCGGAGTCTTTCCATCTCTTCGGATAATAAATCCGTATCACCGCGATCCCAACCATCAGAAATAATGATTGCAATCGTTCTGCTATTTAAAATGGTTCGTCCATAATCAAAATTGAAAGTTTTAAGACAATTTCCTATCTGTGTTCCTCCACTCCAATCGTGTACTTCAAGTGATAGTCTTTTGAGAGCCTGATTTACGTCTTTATGACGAAGATAAGGAGTAGCATCAGATAGTCTGGTACTGAAAACAAAAGTTCGCAAAGATTTGATTTCACTTTGTAGACTATAGAGAAACTGAATAAGAAATTGGCTATAACTATCCATAGAACCAGACACATCACAAATAAGAATGATTTGAGTTTTTTGTATTTTTCTTTTCTTTCTATATAGTTGTAAGACCTCTCCTCCGGTCCGAACACTTTTTTTCACACTTCTTCTCATGTCGACTTCACTTGAGCGCATATCAGGTTTTCTTCTTCTGCTAATCTTGGTCGCTAGTTTAGGAATAAGTTGTGCGATAAGTTTTCGAAGTTGAGCAATTTGGTCTACTTCCAATGAAGAAAAGTCTTTGTCAGACAATGCTTCAGAAGGGCTATAAGAGGCAATGCCATCTTCTTCTTCTCCAGCCTCGCCAGGTTCTCCTCCTTCTTCAGAATCTTCCTCTTGAGGGAGACCGGGATTTTCGTTGCTTTGTCCTTCTGCTTCAGTATCTCCTTCCTCACCTTCGCTCGATCCTTCTCCGGAATCTCCTTCTCCTTCATCTTCAAATTGTGAATCTACTTCCGCAGATTCTGCGTCAGCACCAGAACTTCCTTTTTCGTCAAACCAATATTGACGAAAAACGGCTTCGAAGATAGCAGATTCATCTTGACTCGCAACAAGATTCGTTTTGCTTGCGATATAAATGTCTTCAATATTGGTAATATCTAGATTGTCCAGGCTTCTAAATAAATCGATAATGTGACCGGAGGTTATCTTCATTCCACTTCTGCGAAGAACTCTACAAAAGCCTATTACCTCACCTCGGAAACCTTTTCCGGGAATTCGTATTCGACGTCTTTTTACGGAGCCAGTAATGACTGGTTTGATTACTGCCATAGATTAGCTATCTGATGAGGATTGAGATGAGGCAACCATTCTCTCTAGACCACCTTCTTCTTCCCTGATACGTTTGATGTCATCTTGATATTTGAGAATACATCCAATTGTTTCTGATACAGCATTTTCGTCTAATTTTTTCTTTTCTAAGGCTATAAGTGCTTGTGCCCAATCTAAAGTTTCTGCCACTCCGGGTCTTTTGTAAAAATCCATTTGACGTGCCTGTCCCATAAATCTAGTGATTTGTTCAGCTAAACTAGAAGTTATCCCTGGAACTTTAGTAGAAATAATTTCTACTTCTTTATCAAAAGAGGGGTAATCTACCCAAAGATATAGGCATCTTCTTTTTAAAGCGTCGTGAATTTCTCTTGTTCTGTTACTCGTTAAAATAACAAGAGGTTTGTTTTCCGCTCTTACTGTTCCCATTTCAGGAATAGTGATTTGAAAATCGGAGAGAATTTCAAGTAAAAATGCTTCGAATTCTTCATCAGATCTATCAATTTCGTCTATGAGAAGTACTACGGGTTTTTCCTTTGACTGAACTAAAGCTCTCAATAGTGGACGCTCTATTAAATATTCCTGACTGAAAATATCTCTTTCCACTTTTTTAGAAGAAGATTTCTCTTGACCCTCTTCCATTTTTATATGCAGTAATTGTTTCGCATAGTTCCATTCATACAGAGCTGAATTTGAATCTAATCCTTCATAGCACTGTAGACGGATAAGCTCTGTATCTAAGGAAGTGGCAAGTACTTTTGCAAGTTCTGTTTTTCCTACACCCGCTTCACCTTCTAAAAAAAGTGGTTTTTGAAGCTGTGATGACAAGAAAAGTGTAGTCGATAAAGTTTTGTCTGCAATATAATCTAGATTTCTTAATGAATCCTCTACCGATTGAACGGTAGAAAAATTAGAGGTTTCCTTGGCCTTTTTTTTATTTCCTTTTGTTGAGTTGGTAGTCAAATTTATTTGCCCTTCTTGGATGGTTTTATTTTTGAGGCCGCTTCAATTGCGTCAATGATTTTTACATATCCTGTGCATCGACATAAGTTGCCAGCAATTCCAGCCTTGATTTCATCTCTAGTTGGTTTTGGATTCTTGTCTAATAATTCCTTGGCTGAAACAATCATTCCAGGAGTGCAGAAACCACACTGGATAGCACCATGTTCTATAAACTTTTCCTGAATTGGATGGAGATTGTCTATAGTTCCAATAGCTTTAACAGTTTCAATCTCTCTCCCGTCTGCTTGTACACCTAAAATACAGCAAGCATTTGCAGCAACATTATCAATAAGTATTGTGCAAGCACCGCAGTCTCCTGCTTCGCATCCATTTTTCACTTCTGTAAAACCTAGATCTCTAAGCAAGTAGAGTAGGCTAGTGTGAGCGTATGTTTCTGTTTCCACTTTCTCCCCATTTACATTCAGGCTTATTGGGTATTTATTAGGGAGTTTGAACTTAGCTACCTTTGCTGTCTTCTTTTTAGAAGATGACGCGGACTTTGTTCTTTTTGCTGTTGATGGCATTCTTGCTCTCCTTGTAACAATTTATTTTGCGCAACTTCTATAGTTTATTTTTCAATTTCAATATTAAGTGCCTGGGACATAAGTCTTCTTGGAAGAACTTCGCACATTAATTTTCTATATTTTCCAGAAGCTCTGATATCATCAATCGGACTTGCTGCTTTCTTGCATAATTCAGAAGCTTTTTGAATCAGTTGGGCATCTGCTTTTTGACCTTCTAGAAGTTTTTCAGCTTCATAACATCGGATAGGACATGCATTTACAGAACCTAAAGAAATAGATGCTTTTTTAATAGTTTTGCCGGATGTTTCTAGTAAAACAGCTACTCCTACGACTGTAATAGCCATAGCATTTCTTCTTGCTAATTTATAGTATCCCCATTTATGGCTTTTAGAAGGTGAGGGGAATGATATACGAGTTATTAGTTCGCCTTTTTTGATATCTGTTTTGCGGTAATCTAATAAAAACTTATCTAGTGCTACAGTTCTTTTTCCTCTTGGACCTGCTAAAGTTACAGTTGCTCTTAGCGCAAGGAGAGGTGGTATCGCGTCTGCAGCAGGGCCGCCATCTATGATGTTTCCTGCTATAGTTGCTCTGTTCCTAATTACTGGACCAGCAAATTTTGCTGCCATAGCCCCCAAAATAGGAGCGTTTTTATTCAAGTCTTTATTTTCAATTAGGTCTGTAATAGTAGTGAGTGCACCGAGACTAGTAGTTTTCTTAGAAACGTTTATCCCTCGCAACGCGTTTACTCTCATTAGATCAATTACAACATCCGCAGGGCCATCATGCTGATGACGCAATTCTGGAAGAAAATTAGTACCCCCAGCAATGAACTTTACCTTTTTTGATTTTTTTGCGGTATTTAAAACTTCGTTAATTGTTTTTGGGGCTACAAAATCAAAACCCTTCATCGCCAGTTTTCTCCTTGTAGTGAAATAAATCCTGATTCCAAGCTATATTTAAAGAAATAGCCTGTATCAAGATTTGTAATCCTAATGATATGAAACAGACGAACAAACACTATCAATAGGAATTGTGAACGTCAAGTCGTAACGCACTTGCAGTTTCGTTTAAAGTGAGTCAAATATTAGTTAATTTAATAATTTTCATGAAACAATTTAGGAAATTGACTTGTATACTTCTTCTAAAAACTTGAAACGAAAACGACTTGCCCTCGTTAGTCTTGGCTGCAAATTAAATCATGCTGAAGGGGAGGCAATGCGACATAAATGTTCTCAGGCTGGTTTTGATTTGGTCCCTTTTAACGAAGAGGCAGATGTATATGTTGTAAATTCATGTACTGTCACATCAGAGGCAGATAAGGAAACTAAGAAATTAGCTAGAAGAGCGAGAAGATTAGCTAAAAATGGCGCATCAGTAATCATAGCTGGTTGTTCACCACAGGCAAATATAAAATCTATGTCTATTCCTGAAGTAGATTTGCTTCTTGGGAATAGTGAAAAATTAGATCTTCCAAATCAGTTGGCTCAAGAGATTAATTCAAGTTCCTTGCCTGATGTGCGTGTAGGTGAAATTCAAAGAGAAATGAACGCAGAGGATTCTTCCTTTCCATGTTTCGAAAGTCAAACAAGAGCATTTATGAAAGTTCAGGATGGCTGTGATTTTTCCTGTTCCTTTTGTGCAACTACAATTGCCAGAGGCCCTAGTCGATCTCTTAGCCTAGAAGACTGTATGGATAATGCGAGAAAGTTTGTATTTAATGGTCATAGAGAAATAGTTCTAACGGGGATTCATTTGGGAGCATACGGAAAAGATTTTCGACCAAGATTAAGTTTGAGCAAGCTTTCAGAGTCTCTCTTGAACGTAAAAAATCTGGTCAGAATACGTTTTTCTTCTGTAGAACCAGGAGAAGTTACTAAGGAGTTAGTGAGAGTTGTTTCAAAAAATACATTTTCGAAAAATAAAACTAACTCTAATCCTTATTTTTGCAGACATTTTCATATTCCTGTTCAAAGTGGAGATGATTTAGTTTTAAGTGCAATGAAACGCAATTATAAAATAGATAGGTGTACAAGAAGATTTAATGAAATTACTTCCTCTATTCATGGTGCATGTCTTGGAGGAGATTTTATTGTCGGATTTCCAGAAGAGACTCGGGACGCATTTAATAAGACCTTGGATTGGGTAAGAGAAAGTCCTATTTCTTATTTGCACGTTTTTCCCTATTCCGAGAGAGAAGGAACAGATTCTTCGCTTATCAATTTTGCGGTAGATCCTAAGGAGAAGAAGAGAAGGGCCAATGAACTCCGTATTCTTGGGCAGAGAAAGTGGTCTGCATTCGTGGCTTCACAAATAGGAACAGATGCAGAAGTGCTATTTGAATCAAAAAATAAAGAAGGCTTACTTTCTGGTTTAACTGATAACTATGTTAGAGTAGTTTCTGATGCTCCTGACTCTTTGATTGGGAAGCATGTGAGAGTCCAACTTGAACCCCTGCCAACCCGATATTCTGCTGTCCATGGGAAATTCCGTTCGGATTATCTCTGGGCTAGATTATATAAGTAACGATTTTGTGGATGTTCTATTAACTGCAAAACAAGAGAAAGTAGAGTGTAGATAATGAAGAATATATTTCAGACAAATTTTGATTTTCATGCACGTCTTGATCGTTTGAGAACTCAAATGAACAAGAGAAATCTTGATTGTATGTTGGTTCACTTATGGCCTAATCAGTATTATGTGTCAGGTTTTTATCATCATCTTCCTTGGTATCCTTTAAGCCTTGATTCATCGACAGAATCTCCATTGATTATTTTTAGTGACGAAAATGAACCACCAATCTTTCTCTGTGGGTTTTTAGTTTACAACGCAATTAAAGAGGGAACTTGGCTTGAGGATGTAAGAGCTTTTGATAAAGAATCCACACTCGGTGCGATGGAATATTTAGCGGAAGTCCTTAGAGAGAAGAAAGTAGACAATGGAAATATTGGACTCGAAGATGAGTGTTGCACTATCAGTACCTATAGAAAGTTGGAAAAGGCTCTTCCAGAGGCAAAATTTCACCATGCTTCGGATGTATTTAATTTGACTAGATCTGTTAAGGATCCTGAAGAAATTTCGTTAATAAGAAAGGCTGTAGAAATAGGAGAATCCTCTATGCGGGTTGCTATAGAGGTTGCAAAACCCGGTGTTCCAGAGATAGAAGTCCAAAGGGAAGTAGAAATTGAAATGAGAAAAGGCGGCGCTATCAGGGAAGTGGAGACTATGTGCCAATCTGGGATTAGAACCGCAAATTACAGAGCTTTTGCCTCAGAGTGGAAGAAAATAGAAAAGGACGACTTAGTCATGGTTGACTTGGGATGTATTTATAAAGGATATAGTTCGGATATGACTAGAACATGGGTAGTAGGCAACGCTACAGATGAGCAAAAGAAAATCGCCAATGATTTGTATGAAGTGCACGGCAAATTAATGGATTTTATAAAACCAGGAATTCAGCACAAAGAAGTTGCTAGTTTTGCAATTCGTGAAATGGAAAGTATGGGATACGGAAGCAATTGTCATTCATTTCCACATTGGAGATTTTCTTTTCACGGTTTAGGGTTGGGGCCATTTCATGATCCTCCGGATAATCATCATCCCGATGTCGTTTTAGAGGAAGGCATGGTCGTTTCCATTCAACCTGGTGTACGTCACGAAAAGTTCACTATCCGTTTTGAAGACGATTTGCTTGTAACTCCAAACGGAGTAGAAAATTTAAACAAGATTCCAAAGGAATTAATTTAAAAAAATAGTCGGAGGGAAGCATGGAACATTCTAAGATCTTTTTTACAGTTTATAGCGATTTTTTGTGACCTTGGTGTTTCAATTCAGCCGTTCGGTTGAACAATTTAAAGACAGAGTATGGTGAAAAACTTGATGTACAATATCGGGTATTTATGCTTCGTCCTCAGCCAGATCCTACGGCAGTTTTTAATGAATACAGAATAACCGGTTGGACAAATGCTACTTCCCAAGAGGAATCTGGGGATTTTCGCTTATGGGATTCCGAGGAAGAATTTCCGAACTGTTCTATGCCATCTGCAAAAGCAGGAATTGCGGCGCGTATTCAGGGCGCAGAAATTTGGAATACTTTCCACATGAATCTTTTGTCCGCATTTTTTAGTGAAAGCAGAAATGTTTCTGATGAAAAAGTAGTACATGAAGTAGCCGAAAAGAGCGGATTAGATATGGATAGATATCATGATGACATGCAGGGTGATGGACTTCAGGAAAAAGCTAGCAGAGAATTTTTAGATGCTACCAATAGAGGAATAACTGGAATCCCTTCTGTGGTTGCAAATGATAAAATGCTTATAGTAGGTGCAGTACCTTCTGATCATTATAGACAAGTAATAGATACATATCTTCAAACAGGATCTTTACCTCAAAGCATTCCTCTTTAAAGAAGGCACATTTTGAAAGAAAAAATATTTTCTGGTTGTATATCAGATATTTATGGATTTCGTTTAGGGCATGCTTCTAATCTTGATGCTTACACAGGAGTTAGCGTGATTCTTTGTCCCGAAGGCACGGTAGGTTCTTGTGAATTAAGAGGAACTGCTACCGCTACCAGAGGAATTGATGCTCTTCGTGCGGAACATCTTGTAGGTAATATTGATGCTCTTGTTTTTACGGGTGGAAGTGCATTCGGATTAGCTTCTTCAGATGGAGTAATGGAATTTCTGGAGGAGCAGGGGAGAGGTTTTAATGCAGGCAGTTATACAGTTCCAACAGTTGCATCAAGTGTTCTTTTTGATTTGAATTTCGGAGACGGTAAAGTAAGGCCGTCTTCTGAAATGGGATATAAGGCCTGTGTTAATTCCCTTTCTGAGGAAGGTCCGCAAGGCAGCGTGGGAGCAGGTACAGGTGCTACAGTCGCAAAGCTTCTAGGTAAAAGTGGAGCAATGAAAGGAGGATTGGGAACGGCAAGTTGTTCTCTTCCATCCGGAGGTAAGGTTGGTGCAATTGCTGTTGTAAATGCATATGGGTCTATCTATGAATATACGAGCAATATAAAAATTGCATCTCCTTTAAAGGATCAGAAGAAAAAGGAATTTGTAGATACGGAAGAGTATTTAAGATTGCATGGTCGCCCTACAGAAGGATTTGGGACATCCGTCGAAAATACAACGTTGGTAGCTGTAACTACTGATGTGAATTTAAATAAGAACGAGACTCATAAACTTTCTCAGATGGCTGCAAATGGGTTGATTCTTTCTGTTCGTCCTTCCTATACGACAGTAGATGGAGATGTTGTCTTTGCCCTTTCAAATGGAAAATTTGAAGAATCGTTAGATGTGGTAGGAGAGGCTGCTAAATTTGTAGTAGGACAAGCGATTTGCCGAGCGATTAAAGAAGCTGATGGATTTGGCATTATTCCGTCTTGGAAAGATCTCAATTGACAGAGAATATAGTTCGAAAAAAAGTTTTGAGAAATTGGAAACTTAGAGATTCTTTTGATCTAGGTATAATGAGTACTGCGCATGGATTTAGTGATGGTTTCTCTAATTTGATGGTACCGGTTCTGGTTTTAATAGTTGCAGAGTTTAGTCTTACACCAGTCCAGTCGGGAATGTTGCTTAGTTCTCTGAGTCTTTCAGTCTTGTTGTTTCAATACCCTCTTGCAATCTATTCTGATTTTACAGGGAGAAGAAAAGTAATCCTTTTGCTTGGTATGCTTTTAGCTGTAATTTCATATCTTTTCGTAGGCATTATTTCTAATTTTTATTTTTTATTGTTAATCACTTTTTTGGTAGGTGTTGGAAATTCTGTTTATCATCCTTGTGGCACATCGATGGTGGCGAGGAGGTTTGAGGAGAATCGTGCATTTGCTATTTCTATTCATGGGTTGGGAGGTAATGTTGGTATGGCTATTTTGCCGATACTTATGACCTTCTTTGCTGCATTTCTAGGATGGCGTTTTGCTGTTGTGATTTGTGTTTTTCCAGCTATGCTTATTTTATATCTTATTTATCTTCGTTTCTCTGATGTTGTTGATAAGGGAGATGTTCAAAAATCAAATATTAAAGAAATTTTAAGAGATGTTTTTCGCAATAAGAGGGTAATTATCCTTGCAATTGCATATATGTTGAGAGGGATGTGTACAAAAGGGACAGTCGGATTTTTCCCGTTGCTTGCTGCTTCTAGGAATATTGAAATACATTTAATTGGAATTGCTATTTCCATACATTTTGTTTTAGGAGCGATTTCAAAACCCTTAATGGGATATCTGTACGACAGAGTCGGTGCAAGGGTCGCCCTCATGGTGCCATTTTTCATTGCAGGTTTATTGGTTTTCGCAATGCCTTTTACAAGAACGCCAACAGAACTCATTGTTGTTTTTGTTTTGATAGGTGCTGTTAGTCATGTGAGTCCGATAATTTTGACCGCTACTGCAGATTTTGCGGATCAAAAAGTTTTAACTTCTTCGGTAGGTTTTATTTATACTTGTCATGGATTAAATTTTATTTCTCCTCTAATAGGAGGTATTATTGCTAGTGAAGTAGGATTGGATTCAAGCTATTTTTTCTATAGTTTTTGTATTTTGTTAGCTCTTTGGTATGTAATGAAAATAAAAGATTGAAACTGAAAATTTATCTGATTGATTTCATATTTTGAGAGGAAATCAAATGAGTAGAGAACATTTCAAAGGGACATGGCAGGAGAATAGATCTTTTTCTCCCGCAGTAGTTACGACTGGAGGAAGGCAAATTTGGTTGGCAGGAGTTGGGATGTGGCAGGATGAAGATGGAAATAATCTAGATGGTGATTTTGAGGCGCAGGTACATGCTACGTTTCGTCAAATAGAAAGAAATCTTGCTATGGCAGGTGGAAAACTTTCCGATATCGTAACCATGACGGTTTTTATTAAAGATGTAAGAAATGGAGATAAACTTACAGAATTGCGGAAACAATATTTCCCGAATGGTTTTCCTGGTAGTGCTCTTATAACTGTCAGTGGTTTTGCAAGACCTGAGATGATGGTAGAAATTCAAGCGGTAGCTGTCTCTAATGATTAATTTTCAAACTTAAGGACTTGACTTCAAGGTTCGATTTGTAGTTTCCTGTTGTCTAGTATTTTGTGTGCGGGAATAGCTCAGTGGTAGAGCACGACGTTGCCAACGTCGGGGTCGGGAGTTCGAATCTCCTTTCCCGCTCCAAATAATTTTTCTTTAATCCATATACAGTATGACTTTCAGACACATTGCACCTTTTTCGGAGATTCAGTGGTGCCAATTTGATTCTTCCCTTTGTTGTGCGTTTCAGTTTTTTTGATTGAATTTTATTCTAGTGATATCACACAGATAATTTTGCGAGGTTACCTAATCGCCTAAATATGACTGTCCCAAGAAGCAAAAGGAATGCCTGGACCAATGCAAAAGCAGAAACTACACCCAGTGCTTCATTTTCGCTAATGACATAAAGGGCCACTGCCATTGGAGTACTGTCTTCTGTCGCAAGAAGCGCAGAAACAGGAAGTTCTCGAATAAACATGATAAATAACATGAGGTATGCTGCGAAAATTCCTGGCCTCAGCAGCGGTACCGTTACCTTTCGAATCGTTCCGATAAATGATTGACCACAAACACGGGAACTTTCTTCAAGTTCAGGACTTAAAGACTGGAGTACCGAAGTAATAGTCCGCAAACCGTAAGGTAAATAACGTGTCATGTAAGCCAACATTAATAGGAAAAGAGGAAAGCTGTACAGTGGGGTTCTAATCCAGGTAATCAAAAAAGCCATACCCATGACAAGACCGGGCACCCCAATTGGAAGTGTGCTTACATAATCAACAATGAGTGAAAGTTTTTTATTCGTCCCTCGTAAAATGACCATGGAGAGGAACGTACATAGTACGACTGTCATAAGTCCACCGATAATTCCTAACATTAAACTATTTTTCATCGCATCGATCGCATAGTCATAGGAGAAAAGAATAAAGTCCCAGTTGTACAATGAAAGTTGACTCCAACGGAATCCACCTAGCCAAGCCCTATTGAGTGAAGCTAAGAAAAGTGCACCCAAGGGCAATATTACTGCCATCAAAACGTAGATGAAATTTATGAACATTGCGACATATTTCCAAGGTCCCAAGGAAACTCGGTGTGGTCTATAACCTTTTCCTGTGACTGTTACATAACTTCTCGGTGCAACAATTTTACGTTGGACATAAAGTCCCAATACAGCAATTAACATGAGTACACTACCAGCGGCAGCTGCACCGCCTAAATCTAAAGGGTATTCCTCCATTTTTACATAGATAACGGTGGAAAGAGTTGATATACGCGCAATTGGTCCTAAAAGAGTAGGTACGCCGAAAACCCCTGCGCTTACGACAAAAATGATTATGGCCCCAGAGAGAATTGCTGGAGTAGAAAGCGGTATGGTTACTCGAAGTGCAGTACGTATAACACCGGTTCCGCAAACTCGCGCAGATTCTTCTAGTGCTGGATCCATTCGATTCATAGAACCGATAGTAAAAAGATACATATACGGAACATAGAAAAGAGTAAGAACCATAATGATTCCAGTCATACTATAGATATTAAAGGGTGGTGCAGAAAGTCCAAACAAATCAATCATCCAACGGTTCAGCATTCCCGTACGCGGTGCCGCAAGGGCCCACCATGCAATAGCTCCAAGAAATGAGGAGAGAAAAAATGGAATGAGAGTCAATGGTTCAAGAATGCCTCTTAATGGCATGTCTGTTCGTGCATGAAACCAAGATAGAGATACTCCTATAATAGAAGAGAAAAACGCAGTTCCAAATGCTATAATTAACGTATTCCAAATCGACCAGAGTATTTTAGGTTCTGTAAATGTCTGTACATAATTAGCTAGTGTAAATCCAAATTGTGAGCCTTCAGAGTGAACCCGAAAACTACTTTGAAGATAGACAGCGATTGGAAGAATTGCCAAAACAGTAAGGAGAATTAGGGAACTTACTTTAGTAATATTTTCAAAATTGAAGATTCCTCCGTAAGGAGGGGCGGGCGCAACCGCAACGGTTGCGCCCTTATCCGATGAATTTTGAGTATCATTAGATTCCGTAGACAAAAGGAATCCCCCTTATAACTTTTCGGTTAATTTTTTCTAAATTCTTTACTAAATACGCTATTAAACTCAGCACGCCATTTTTTCACATCTTTGTGGGTCACTTTACCCCAATCAATAGGGATAATGTTCACTCTGTCAAGAGGTGGGGCAATACCGTCATCGGCCAAAATAAATTTATTGATATCCGGATTCTTATGTGGTGGAAGTGGACGACCAGAGTTTAGAGGGTTGTATTCAAGAAGCTTATGATGTCCTCTTACACTGCGCCAGTAATCAATAAATAATTTAGCCATATTAGGATGTTTCGTTTTTGTCATAATTACTGCGCCGATAGGAAGGGCAACAGTACCTTCTTTTGGATAAATTGGAGACATTTTTACGCCAGCTTTTTTCGCAATCCAGTTATGTCTTGCCATAATCGTAGTACCAAACCAATATTCTCCAGCCATCAAAGAACGACGCTGAGCAGAACCACGAATCATGATTCCCGATTTTTGTGAATTCAGCTTTTCAAAATAGCTCCTAGGAAGTACTTTTCTTAGGCCATAATACCAAAGAGTGTATGTCTCGGAACGACTTGCATCACCGACAAGTACCTTGCCTGCAAATTTAGGATTAGTAAGGTCGTGCCAACTAGTAAGCTTTACATTTCCTGCTAAATCACGGTTTACTGCCATAGTGTTTAACTGTCCATCAGCCACCCAGTATCCAGGTGCATTCATTTTAGCATTCGCAGCAGGAACGAAATATTTGTCTTCTGGTGATGTATATTTCATTAAATGTCCACGTTTCCTCATTGAATGAAGCCAGGAAGCAGCTGCAAGTACAACTACATCTACTGAAAGTTTATCTGCTTTTATTTCCTGCTCGAAACGCTTGATGAGTGTACCTGACTTACGATTGGCAAATCTAAATTTGACACCCGAGAGACCATAAAGTTTCTTGAAATCTTTTTCTAGTGCTTTTGCGGCTTTCACAGGAGCTAAGTTTGTTGCCCATGAAAACTTGCCTTCTTTTTTTGCGCCTTCGATGAGTTTTGCCACGCGAGTTTTTTCAGCACCTGACAAAGTACTCAGAATTGGCGAACCCGCCCATGAGGGGGCTGTAAAACTGACCACGGCGACCAACGCCACGATCATTCCCGTCAAACGACTATTCAGCTTTTCCATTTAATTTTCCCCTTTGTTAGATGGAACAATATACGTGCTCTTTAAATAAAAAAACTTAACGATGGCTAAGTCAATCGCTAAGTACAACGCATTTTGAAGGTAGAATCGACATATTTACACTTTGACCTACCTCAATTTTTTCATCACCTCGAACATGGACTCTTACATCAGTTTCACCAACACGAACCAGACAATCCCAAGACTGTCCAAGATAGATAGTCTCGGTTACTTTCCCTTCAATACGGTTTGCATTCCCATCGTCGGAACCATTAAGTTCAATATATTCAGGACGAACTGTAAGGAATACATCAGTCCCTTGGGCTATTTCTCGATTCTCAAGTCCAGCAGCACAAACTATTTTGGCACCTAGTTTGGGTAAATTAACCGAAATGCCAGAGGAGTCCCTTTCCCCCGTTTTTCCTTGGAGGATATTCGTTACTCCAATGAAATCGGCAACAAAACTATTTTTTGGTTCATTGTAGGTAGAATATGGATCCCCAACTTGCTGAATTCTTCCATCTTGCATGACAATAATTCTGTCGCTCATAACCATTGCTTCAGCTTGATCGTGAGTAACATAAACAGCAGTCATCTTTAACTCTTTAACAAGTAATGCAAGTTCAAGTCTCATGCGTTCTCTGAGTTTGGCATCGAGATTTGAAAGTGGTTCATCGAAAAGAAGAACGCGAGGATTGTAGGCTACTGCCCTTGCTAAAGAAACTCGTTGTTGCTGTCCACCAGAAAGTTTTGTTGCGTTCCGGTCACCAAGACCACCAAGGCCAACAAGTTGAAGCGCATCGTCAACTTTCTTGTTAGTCTCACTTTTGGGAATGCCCTTCGCCTGTAGCCCATAAGCTACATTTTCAGCGACAGACATGTGAGGCCAGATGGCATAGGACTGAAATACCATTCCAAGATGTCGTTTTTCTGGAGGTAAACAGACACCTTCCGTCGTGAAAATTTCACCGCCGATCGAAATATCACCGCTGTCAGGAGTTTCAAGGCCTGCGATGCAACGTAGAGTTGTTGTCTTACCGCAACCGCTAGGGCCAAGTAGTGTGACGAATTCACCCTCAGCTACAGTGAAACTAATATTATCAACTGCGAGGGTTTCATTTCCGAAACTTTTTATAAGGTCTTTTACAATTACTTCTGCCATTGATTGCTCCTAGAAGACGATTCTAAGTCTACCTTTGAAAGTTATTCTTTTCTAATTGCTCAGTTGTCCCCAATTCTGTAAAACGAAATAAACTATTCTATTTAATTGTGTCGTTAAACTATCTGCAAGTAATGAAAACACTGAATCTCATTGATTATTATTCATAACTAAGATTCCGGCAGTCAATATAATTTAGAATGAAGCGAGTATAACAGATGGCTATTTGAATAGGAAGTTTCAATTGATAGTTATTCGTTCCTTAAGTCAGAAGGGATTTCATACAATGTTCGCATTGTTTCATCATCTCTTTCTCTTTCCTATAGTCGTGATATACGTTTTTAGGTGGTGCAAGTGTTGTACTTTTCGGTGTACTTTTGAAATTTTTCAGAACAATTTGATTTTATCGTATGCAGTTCAGCACAACTGTAACTCTTGTGTTTGATGGGTTTATGGTGGTATGTTTATATGTATCGGAGTGTTGGAATATCTACTAGGCAGTTCGAAACTCTTTTCCCGCTCCAATTTTCTTCTCTTAAGTCATGAAAGGTATTTAAAATGAAGAAAATATTTGTTCTCACAATACTGTTCCTTTCTATTTCTTTAGTGACTTCTTCTGCTTTTGCTGGAAGATGGCATAGACATCACCACCATCGTCATAACAATGGAATTGCAGTTGCTATCTTAGGTGGAATCCTACTTGGGAATCTTCTTTCTCAGCCCCACAGAAACTATACAAGAACGTATTATCCCTATAAAAGAATTTGTACCTACGAAAGAGAAGTTTATGAAATTGACGAATACGGTGATAGATATTATTTGGGAACGGAGACTATTCAGCGCTATTGTAGATAATGTATTAATATAAATGCAATAATTTTTCTCATTTACCATTTCTCTTTATCTACCCTAAAATAGATCCATTTATTGAAAAAATACCAATTACTAAATCTTTGAATTTCGGGTAAATAGAATAATTTTATAAACAGTTTTAAGGATTTACTTTGCAAGAAATTGAGCATTTTTTTCTTTGTCCTTATTGCCTGCAAAAAATCTCGATGCTTTTGGATCTCTCTTCAGACTTCCAGGAATATATAGAAGATTGCGAGGTTTGCTGTCAGGGAATACAAATCTCTTGTCATTCATCTAACGAAGAAGTAAAGAATTTTAGAGCTTCAAGATTAGATTCTGTCTGAAAACTTGAGTAAATATTTACTCAAGAAGTAGATTTATGGATGGCAATACCTTTTCAGACGGGAAGGGTAGGTATGTATCTCCATCGAATATAGGCATCCCTATTGATGAAGGATTGATGACAATTATTTTGGCGTTATTTCTTCTTGCGTCTGCTACTAGTTCAGATACAGAAGAAATTTTTAATTGTGTTCCGATGATAATAAGACAATCACAAGTTCTAAATTTTTCTTTGGAGTCCTCCCAGTCAGTAAGGTTTAGATTTTCTCCTATTGCTATTACTGAAGGCTTGAGAAGACCCTTGCAAATATCGCAAACCATTTCTGAATTTTCCCATATAGATAATTGAGGCCAATTTGTTTCATGCTGACAATTTAGACATTTAATCTTTTCAATATTCCCATGCAATTCAATAACATTTTTAGAGCCTGATTTCTGATGGAGTCCGTCGACGTTCTGAGTCACAATTCCACTTATCCATCTTTTCTTCTCTAAATCTGCCAAAATTTCATGAGAAATATTTGGGACTGCTTTACTAGATATATTCTTGAAATTTGAGCAAGCAGACCAATATTTTTTTCTCGAAAGAGGTACAGTCAAGAAATTGTTATATTCATATTCTGTAACTGAATCGCCTCGTGGCAGCCAGATTCCTGAAGTATAATCAGGTATTCCAGAAGCAGTACTAATTCCTGCTCCGGAAAGTACTATCGTATTTCCATCTACTTTTTTTGTTTCTTTTATTTTTCTTACGGTGTCCCAT
>CAYWAX010000016.1:0-19554 GCA_964456425.1 uncultured Nitrospinaceae bacterium
CATAGATGTATATTGTTCTTATTCTCTGTAGAATTTCTATAGGAAGGAAATTGCCTTGTCGCAAGAACTAAGTGATTTTCGGTCGGAAATTGATGCCTTGGATGAGAAAATCCTTGAGCTTATAAATAAACGTTTACGAGTTTGCTTGGAAGTAGGAAATTTCAAGAGCATTCATGGTATAGCAGTTCGAGATTCAAAAAGAGAAGAAGAATTAATTGGTAAACTTTTAGAAAATAATAAAGGACCCTGTCCACCGGATATTCTCGAAAAGATATATCGGATTTTGATAGAAACCGCTGTTTCTTTAGAAAATGACGAATCAATTTAAAATAATCAATTTCAAATGTTTTTTATAAGGAGTTTTGCATGTCATTGTCAGCAGCTATTAATACAAGTCGTGGGGAAATTAAAATTACTTTGTTCTCAGAACAAACTCCCATTACCGTTTCTAATTTTGTAAACTTAGCAGGACGTGGTTATTACGATGGATTAATGTTTCATCGTGTAATTGAAAGTTTTATGATTCAAGGAGGTTGCCCAGAAGGTACTGGAATGGGTGGTCCTGGATATAATTTTGAAGATGAGTGTACTCCAGAACTAAAGCACGATACTCCAGGGATTCTTTCAATGGCTAATGCTGGACCAGGTACAAATGGGTCTCAATTTTTTATTACACACGTAGAAACTTCTTGGTTGGATGGGAAACATACAGTTTTTGGAAAGGTTGATTCAGGACAAGATATCGTTGATGCTATTGAGCAAGGCGATGTTATCGAAACTATTAAGATAGAAGGTGATGTTCAGACTTTATTAGATGCAAACAGAGAACGTGTGGACGAATGGAATGGTATTTTAGATAATTAAAATTATTTTCGTTTCTATTAAGGATTTGCCACTTAATAGTTCCTTAAATATAATTCTGCGTTAGATTTGGAATTTTTTTAGTTTAGTAAAGATAGATTTCAGGGGGTAGTTTTCAGTGGGGAAGTTTTCTTTAGCAGTATTAGCTACTTTGTTATTTTTTGTACAGGGATGTGGTGAAATTGTGACTCCTGGAGTTGTGGTTGATACAGAACCCCCAGGTGCAACCGTTAGTGTAGGGTCTACTGTTATCGGAAAGACTCCAGTTTTAGTTCCTCGAAAATTCATAAAAGACCATTATTTGGAAACTTGGACAGTGGAAATTTCGAAAGATGGGTATAAGCCTTACCAGACTATTCTCAATCAGAAAAAAGGAACGATAAAAATTCCATTAGAAAAAAAATAATTGTTTGAGTAATTTTTTATTCGTATTTTTTTGTTTTCTTACTTCTTAAAATCTTGTTTTTTGCATTCATACTTCCTGAACCAATAAACCAAAAAGAGAAAATAACTAAGATAAGACTTAATTTATCCCAATTCTCAATTATTCCATTGAGTTGAAATATATCCGAAAATTTAAAAACTAAGATTGTTCCAAGAACTATCGAGGATGGTCTAGTAGCGATACCAATTAGAAAGGTAGTTCCACTTATAAATAGAAGGGGAGTTGCGAGAAATTGAAAAATTTCAAGGAGTGGGGAACTAAAAATCTTTTGAAAAAGTTCTAAGAAAACATCGGGATTTTCATTCCAATCCAGATAGCCTATATAGAGTATGATAATTCCAAACCATATTCTGAGAACTCCGATTCCCCACTCTCTTGAGAGCATGTGCAAATCCTATTACCGAGGAAACTTTGTGAAATCTGGATTCCTCTTTTCTTTAAACGCGTTCATTCCTTCAACGGATTGTTCATTATTCCAAACCGCATTAAGAAGTTCACTTCCGTGCATCCATGAAGGATAGTGAAGATCCCCAAGGAAATTCAAACTAGTTTTCATATAGCGTAAAGTAGCGGGTGCATGTGAATTTATTTTATCGCACCACTCTTCAGTTGTTTTTTCGAGTTCATCATCAGGAGTAACTTCATTAATTAATCCTAGTTCTTTTGCTTCTTGTGCTTTGTAATGTTTTGCTAGAAATAGCATTTCTCTAGCTCTACGATCTCCCATTAGTAAAGGAAGATACTGCGTTGCACCAACAACGGGTAGTGCGCCTACTCTTGCGCCGGATTGGCCAAATCTTGAATTTTCACTTGCAATACAAAGATCACAATAAAGTTGCCATTCGTTTCCACCTCCGATGCACCACCCACGAACCATGGCTATTGTTGGTTTCCCGCAGTTACGAAGTAACATACAAAGCTGTCTCATTTTGTTATTCCAGATATGTCCGGTTCGATAATCTAAACCAAGCATCATGTCCATATCGCCGCCTGAAGAAAAATTTCCATTTAGACCATATACCACTCCGACACCTAAGTCGGTGTCTTCATCTAATATAGTAAATGCTTCTATTACTTCATTAATCATTTGAAAATTCATTGCATTCAGTGTTTTGGGACGATTGAGTCCAACCCAAAGAGTTTTATTCTTTTTTTCAACAACAATTGTTTCGTATGACATTATTTCCTCCTAATTTAAAAACTTTTATTCAATAAAAAATTATTCATTTTAATCAATTATAGAAACTGTTTATTCCTTGGTAAAGTAGACGACAGGCAATGATTCCAAGAAGTATGACGAAAATTTTCGTTATCATATCGGATTTGACTCTTTCTGATATTCTCGCTCCAATTTGTCCCCCTAGTACCGCACCAATTGCAAGTGGGATGAGTATTCCCACCATAGTGTTTGAATTGCCTTGGAAGGTATGAGCAATAACCGCTGTTGTAGAGGCTAAGAAGCATATAAACTGAGATGTGGCAGTCGCTATGTGAACAGGAATTCGTAAAAATCGGATCATAGTAGGAACGTAAAGAGGGCCTCCACCTATTCCGAAGAAAGAAGCAAGAAATCCCAGTCCAGAACTGACCCAAATGCCACGCTTAAAATAGAAAAAGTAGTGGTATTCCTTGCCATTTCTAGTGATTATTCTTTTTTCTTTCAAATTTTTATTGTTAGCTTGTTCTTCAGAATTTAACGCTATAGGTTTTGGTGGTCCCTGAAACAATGAAAGGCATAGAAGAAGTAAGGATGTCCCTAAGAACAAATCGTAAAAACTCCTATCTGTTTTGGCAGTTAAGATGGTGCCTAGGATAGCAAATGGGAAAGCAGCTAATCCATAAATCAAACCCGTTTTAACATCTATTCTTTTAAGTCTTAGATATGCAGTGGTACCAGAAATTGAATTAGTTGCCACTACAAATAAGGAAGTAGCTGCAATGATTTCGGAATTGTGTGAAGGAAATAGTAATAAGAGTACTGGGGTAAGAATAAAGCCTCCACCAGCACCTACCAATGATCCAAAAGTACTGACAGAAATTCCGATTAGAAAAAATTGCAAGAATTCAAGCATGACTCAACCTAAAAGCATAATTTGTAATATCCGACAAAATAACCATACTACAATTGAACTCAATTTGTGCGGTTGTAATTCTTTTTTTATTTGTTTGTTAAATATGGTATGTATTATGAGTGTATATTGTTTTTAAATTGATTGGGGCTGTAGCTCAGCTGGGAGAGCGCATGGCTGGCAGCCATGAGGTCAGGGGTTCGATCCCCCTCAGCTCCACCAACTTATTTTTCTCATTGTTTTCTAATAAAACTTTAGTAAAAGTGCTAATTAGATTGAAATCTTTTTGAGGAAATTAATGAAGAAAAAGCTTGTCCATGTTATCGAAGATGAGGAAGATATTAGTAAATTGATTGAATATAATCTTCTATCTCAAGGATTTAATGTTGTCTGTTCTGAAAATGGAGATGTTGCGTTAAAATCTATAAAAGAAGAAAAAGGAGACCTAGTTCTTCTTGATATAATGCTTCCTGGTATTGATGGGTATCGTGTTTGTGAAATAATTAAATCGAATGATTCCACTCGAGATTTGCCAATTATCATGTTAACCGCAAAGAGCCAAGAGGAGGAAATAGTCAAAGGCTTGGAGATGGGGGCAGATGACTACATCACGAAACCTTTTAGTCAGAAGGTTTTAATTGCTAGAGTTCAAAATGTATTGAGACGCTCAGCTAATCAACTAATCAGTGAAGATGAGATTATTGAAATTGGAGAAATAGTTATAGAACCCAAAAAACATAAAGTATTGCTTGCAGGCGAAGAAATTATGCTAACTCCCTCTGAATATGACATTCTATTCTTGCTAGCTAAAAGACGAGGATGGGTTTTTACTAGATCTCAAATAGTAGATTCGATACGAGGGGCCCACTATGAAGTTACTGATAGAACAATTGATTTTCAGATGGTTGGACTCAGAAAAAAATTACAAAAAATGGGAAAAGAAATACAAACAATTCGTGGTATAGGTTATCGTTTTCGTGAAGATTCTTAATAGAAGGCCCATGTTCTGGAGGTTATATCCTTCCTTAGTTTTAATTGCATTTATTTCTCTACTGGCTGTGGTGATTGTTTCTTGGTTCTCTTTTAGTAGTTTCTATTATAAACAGGTCGAATTAGAGCTAGAACTTAAAGCTAAACTTTTTTTGAGAGCAGTAAATCCTGTTATTCAAAAAAATAACTTTGTAATGATTCAAGATTTAACAAAACAATTTGGACAAAAGACAAACACACGTTATACCGTCGTAATGTTATCAGGCAAAGTAATTGGAGATAGCATGAAATCTCCAAGTAAAATGGATAATTACTCTGATAGACCAGAAATAATGGAGGCTTTAAAATCTGGCAGAGGTATCTCCGTAAGATTTGGATATACACTTCAAACTGATTCTATGTATTTTGCCATTCCTATTATAAAGTCGAATAGGTATATAGGAGTCGTTAGATCTTCAACCCCGCTTCTTAAAATCGAACAAGCCTTAGAGGATATTTTTTATAGAATTATAGCAACGTTTCTTGTCTTGATAATTTTAGTGTCGGTATTAGGTTGGTACATCTCTAAAAAAATAAGCGTTCCTTTAGAAAAGATAAAAAATCGTGCTAGAAAGATGGCTGAAGGTGATTTGTCTGGAAGGGTAGATTTAAAGCTTTCTGATCCTCTGGAATTAATACAGTTAGGTCATTCAATTAATGAAATAGCAACCCAACTTGATAATAGAATTGAAACTATCTTAACGCAAAGAAATGAACAAGAAGCAGTTTTTTTAAGTATGAATGAAGGCGTGATAGCAATAAATTCAAATCAAACTATTTTACGTATGAATAGGGCCTCTATCGAAATTTTAGATGTTGACAACAAAGAAGTTGTTGGAAAGACCGTCCCTGAAATTATCCGGAATTCAAAATTAGAGAAATTTATTCTTTCATCCTTGGTTATAGACGAAATATCTAGTCGAAGTATTGAGATTCAAAAAGGGAAGGATCGCTTCCTTTTGGTTGAATCTGCGCCACTTTTGGATAATGAAAGTAAAAAGTGCGGAATCGTACTAGTCATAAATGATATTAGTCAATTAAAAGCTCTTGAAAATTATAGAAAAGAGTTTGTTTCAAATGTTTCCCATGAATTAAAGACTCCTCTAACGATTATTCAAGGTTCAATAGAAACACTTATTAATTCCGAAAAAATAGATGAAAAGAAAAAAATAGAATTTTTAGACTCAATACAAAAACACTCAAAACGACTTGGAATGATCATTGATGATCTGCTTGATTTAGCCAGGATAGAAAAGGAAACAGAACTGAAAGAAATACAACTGATGGAGGAAGATATAAAGTTCTCAATTAAAAGTGCAATAGATTTATGTAAGGAAAGTGCAGAGCGTAAGAAAGTACATATTCTTTTAGATTGCGATGAAAACTGTATAGTCAGGCATAATCCTTCGTTAATAGAGCAAGCTATTTTTAATCTTATTGATAATGCAATTAAGTACAGTAAGGTTGGTGATAAAGTTGAAATTAAAATTTCTAATCAAACTGATACTCTGATTATAGAAGTACAAGACAGTGGTATAGGTATTCCACAGGAACATATTTCCCGTATTTTCGAGAGATTTTATAGAGTAGATCGGGCAAGAAGTAGAACATTAGGAGGTACTGGACTAGGACTTTCAATAGTAAAACATATTGTTCAAGTTCATGAAGGCAAAATTGACGTGAAAAGCAATGTTGGGAAAGGTACTACTTTTACCATTTGTTTAAATCTTTAAATATAATCCTAATCCTAATCAAAATCTAACAATCTTCTGTTGATATCCTCATAATAATTTAATTCTTTTCTAATAAAAAGTTTTTATCCTTTCAATAGGTTTTTTATATTTTTCTTTTATTAGTGAGGGGATTGTTTGATGAAAAGTTTGATTAGTAAAGTTTCAAAGATTTTTTTGATTTTAGTGTTTGCAGTGTTAATGAGTTCAGAAGCATTTGCTGCACTAAAAGGAACCATTAGGATTGATGGTTCAAGTACAGTTTTTCCAATTACTGAAGCAGTAGCTGAAGAATTTGGGAAAGTACATAGGAGAGTACGTGTGACAGTTGGAGTTTCTGGAACAGGTGGTGGTTTCAAAAAATTTCTAGCTGGCGAAACAGTTATTAATGATGCGTCTAGAAGAATTAAAGATAAAGAAATTAAAAAAGCAAAAAAAGAAGGAATTAAATATATTGAACTACCTGTAGCTTTTGATGGACTTTCAGTTGTTGTTAATAAAAAGAATAATTGGGCAGATTATTTAAGTGTAAAAGAACTGCATAAGATATGGAAACCAGGGAGTTTAGTGAAAAATTGGAATGAGGTACGTTCTTCGTTTCCAAATGTTAAAATGACTTTGTTTGGCCCTGGAACCGATTCTGGAACGTTTGATTATTTTACAAAAAAAATAAATGGGAAATCTCAGCGTAGTCGTTCGGACTTTACAAAAAGTGAAGATGATAACGTTCTGGTTCAAGGTGTTTCTGGTTCAAGGGGTGCACTAGGTTATTTTGGTTATGCCTATTACATCGAAAACAAAGATAAATTAAATGTAGTTCCAATCAAATACAAGAATAATGCCCCCGTTAAACCTACTATGGTTACTATTAACAACGGTTCTTATAAACCACTTGCTAGACCGATTTTCATTTATGTTCGTACTGATTCTTTAAAGAAAAAAGTGGTTTACGAATTTGTGAAATTTTATCTCAAAAATAGTGGAAGTCTTTCTAAAGAAGTAGGATATATTCCCCTTCCAAAGAGTCAGTATGAAGATGGCTTAAAGAAAGTGGAGATGTTTAAATAGTTTGTGTCAGAGGAAGAGTCGGTTTGTATTTCCGACTCTTCCTTTATAAAGATCTTATTTCGATAGGGTTAATTTAATGTACTTAAATAAATTTAAATTAATAGACCATGGGATCCATGGTTTTTTGTTTCTGTGTGTTTCTGTTACGTTTGTAACAACTGGCACAGTTGTTTGGATCTTGGGGCAGGAGTCTTTCGTTTTTTTCCAGTCTATAAATCTTTTTGATTTTTTGTTGGGAACCCGTTGGGAACCTCTTCTGGATCCAAAATCTTTTGGTGTTCTCCCGCTAGTGTGTGGGACCCTGATGATAGTAGTTGGGGCAATCATTGTTGCGGTACCAGCTGGAATACTTATTGCCGCCTATTTGAATGAATTTTGTTCTCCAAAATTAAGTTCGATTATTAAGCCTGTCATAGAAATTCTGGCTGGCATTCCTACAATTGTATATGGCTATTTTGCACTCACATTTATTACTCCTGCATTTAAAATGTTATTTCCAGATATGGGAGTTTTTAATGCTCTAAGTGCGGGAATTGTAGTTGGAATTATGATTTTACCGATGATTTCATCTCTTTGTGATGATGCTTTCCGCGCTGTTCCGTCAGATATTAGAGAAGGGGCCTATGCCTTAGGAGCAACGCCATATGAAGTCATTACACAAGTTATTATGCCCGCAGCAAAATCACGTATAGCTGCGTCAATTGTACTTGCTGTTTCGAGGGCTATAGGTGAGACAATGGCGGTTACATTAGCCGCAGGAGCTACCCCAAGAATGACATTCAATCCACTAGAAAGTATTCAAACTATTACCGCTTATATTGTACAGGTTAGTTTGGGTGATACTCCTAGAGGAGGTATTGAATATCAAACTTGTTTTGCAGTAGGAGCTTTATTGTTTTTTATGACGCTGATAATGAATATGATAGGTAACCATTTTCTTCATTCTAAAACAGTAGGGAAATAATGGTAGAGGCAAGGTACCGAAAGCAAAGATTTTTCCTTGTTTTATGCAGATCCGTTACTTTTGCGGCTGTTTTAGTCCTGTCTATTTTGATAATTCATATTTTATTAGAAGGTGTCTCATATTTACGTTGGGATTTCTTTACAAATTTTCCTTCACGTTTTCCTCATAAAGCTGGACTAAAATCTGCTTTATACGGAAGTGCTTGGGTAATTTCTATGACAGCTTTATTTTCTGTTCCGTTAGGAGTAGCTTCTGCGTTGTATTTAGAAGAATACGCTCCAAAAAAGAGATATATTAACTGGGTACAAATCAATATTTTAAATCTTGCAGGTACACCCTCTATTGTATATGGGTTACTAGGTCTTGCTATTTTTGTTCGATTTTTCGGATTAGACCGGAGTCTTTGGTCTGGGTCTTTAACATTAACTTTATTGATACTTCCCGTCATTATTATTTCTTCACAAGAAGCGATTCGTGCGGTTCCTGATTCCATACGACATGCTGCTTATTCAGTAGGGGCGAGAAAATTTCAAGTTGCATTTGGTCAAGTTCTACCCGCTGCTCTTCCTGGTATTATGACAGGATTAATTTTAGCTATTTCTAGAGCAGTTGGTGAGACTGCTCCCCTTATTATGATTGGTGCCTTAAGCTACGTGGCATTTGTTCCTGAAGGTCCTTGGGATTCATTTACTTCTCTTCCAATACAAATTTACAATTGGGCTGGACGTCCTCAGGCTGCTTTTCATGGAATTGCGGGTGCAGGAATCATAGTTCTTTTAGTTTTTCTGTTTGTCATGAATTTTGGAGCGGTTATGGTAAGACAACGTTTTCAAAGATATAGGAATTAGTCCTAAAAGGGAAAATTATGAAAGAAATCGAAGAAGAAATTGCTCTAAAAGTTAGGAACCTATCGATATTTTATGGTGAAACCTGTGCAATTGATGACGTAAGTTTAGATTTTAAAAAGAATAAAGTTACTGCAATCATTGGTCCATCTGGATGTGGTAAAAGTACAATGCTACGTTCTTTTAATAGAATGAACGATTTTTACCCAACTGTTGTTACAAAGGGAAATGTATCTCTAGAGAATGCAGAACTTTACGGAGAGGAAATTGATCCTATAGATGTAAGACGAAATATTGGAATGGTTTTTCAAAGGCCAAACCCTTTTCCAAAAACAATTTATCAAAATATTGTTTGGGGTCCAAAGATTAATGGATTTTTGAAAGATCCAGAGGAACTTGTTGAAACTTCTTTGAAAAGATCTGCATTATGGGAAGAAGTAAAGGATCGATTGCATGAATCTGCCCTAGACTTATCAGGTGGACAGCAACAACGTCTTTGTATAGCAAGAGCGATTGCAATGAATCCAGAAATTATCCTTATGGATGAACCCTGTTCGGCTCTTGATCCTAGGGCAACTGCTCGGATAGAAAGTTTGATAGGTGAACTTAGATCAAGGTACACGATTCTTGTAGTTACACATAATATGCAGCAAGCTTCAAGGATTTCAGATGATACAGTTTTTCTTTTTGAAGGAAAATTAATAGAACATGGACCAACGAAAACAATTTTCACTAAACCTAAAATGCAAAAAACAGAAGACTATATCACTGGCCGTTTCGGATAAAATATAGGATGAATTAAAATGACAAAACTTTTTAGAGATGAATTAGAAAAGATTAAGAAAAAAATACTGTCTTTGAGTTCTTTGGTAGAAGAAAGTGTAGAAAAAGCGGTTCTTTCTCTAGTAAAAAACGACCGTTCTTTAGCTGAGGAAGTAATAGAAAATGACTATTTAATTGACACATTAGAAGTAGAAGTGGAAGAAGATTGCTTGAAAGTTATGGCTCTATATCAACCAGTTGCAATTGATCTTCGGTTTCTAGTGGCAGTTTTGAAAATTAATAACGATCTAGAAAGAATTGCTGATATTTCCGTGAATATAGCGGATCGTTGCATCTATTTATTCAAAGAAGCCGAACTCAAAATGCCTTTTGATTTAGAGGGTATGGCTGATAAGACTCGAAATATGTTAAAGAAGTCCCTTTCTTCGCTGATAGAACAAGATGTTGATATGGCTAATGAAGTTATAAGAGAAGATGACGAAATAGATGAGATTAATAGGAAAGTGTATCTAGAAGTTTATCGACAGATAAAAAAAGATCCATCAATGACTGAAGCACTTTCTCGCTGCGGTGCAATAGCAAAATTTCTTGAAAGAATATCTGATTATTCTACCAATATAGCGGAAGATGTCATCTATATGGTTGATGCGAAAATAGTAAGACATAAACCAGAAAGTTTATTGTAAATTTCAACTTTTAAGATGATTTTTTCTTTTTTGCTAATTCTATAATAAGTTCATAATGAGAAGCATCCATTTCCAGTTCCCCTCTGTTTATTCTTCGTGCTATTTCGGCCACTGCATCATTGTATGGAGAAGGAATTCCCAGTTCTTTCGCTTTTTTTGAGACCAATCCATTAATATATTCCAGTTCATTTTTCCTATTTTTAATATGGTCTTGAATCGGTGCAGTTCTACTTTTGGGTCCAGTATGATTTTGTAATGTTTTCATAGCTGTTTTTAAAACTTGGTCTATTGGTCCAGCAAAATCGTCTTCACTTAAACCAAAAACAGGTTCGATTTGATATCCAGCTTGAGTACCAATTTCTAAACATTCTTTTCCTATTTCGACATTCAGATCGAGCATTCCTGGAAGTTGTAATGCTTCTGCTGCTCGAAGACCTAAAACTCCAAATGGACCCATAGTCATAGAGTTTACTGTTAATTTTGTCCATCTTGCACCATATATATTTTCCGTAATATCCGTTACAGCAACATTGCTAAGAATTTTCTGTAATTCTTTTGCTCTTTCTGTGATTTGTCCGTCGAGTTCACCAACCGCAAACCAAGTTCCACTTCGGGTGGTATTACGTTGTACTTTTCCAGGAGTAAAAATTTCTGCAGAAAGTTCTATAACACATCCGACAGTTCTTTCTTTTCCTATAATTGAGGCATGGTCATCATCATTCATACTATTTTGTAAGCTTACTAAAGTTCCGTCTTCTTTTAAGTAAGGTTTGATGAATTCTGCAAGCCACCTAGTGTCATAGGATTTTGAAGTTAAAAAGACGATGTCAAAAGCAGGTTTTACCGAAGCCATTTCGCATAGATGATACGCAGTTACAGGAATCTTAAGATCTAAATCAGTCATTTCAATATGTAGTCCGGATGACTTCATCGCTTCTACGTGTTGCGGCCATTGATCGACAATCGTTACATCGTACCCAGCATCGGTTAGATCTGCTCCCACACTACTACCAATAGCTCCTGTTCCTACTACGGCAATTTTTTTATTCATTTTTATTTTCCTGTTCATAATTAAAGGTAATTCGATTATTTTAAAAACGCTTGAAACTTTTTTTTAGGTTCAATCAATCATAGATTTTAGCAGATCAAGGTTTGACTCACCCATAGTTAGTTCTCCTTTAGTGATTCGTCCATCTAGTTCAGTAACTGCGCTATTACAAGGTACGGGAATGCCAAGTTCTTTTCCTTTTTTCATAACCAATCCATTAATATTAATTGTCTCAGTTTTACGGCCCTTTATGTGATCGTGTACTGCGGCTGTTACAGAATTTGGTCCTACATGTTTTGATAATGTCTTCATTATTTTGATAAGTATATCATCAGAATCCCCGGACATTTCCTCAGCAGACAAACCAAAAATTGGCTGCATTTCGTGTCCTAAAGCTCTTCCGACCTCGAGTGCTTCTTGTCCAAGCCGAACAGCAATTTCGAACATGCCTGGGAGATCTCTAGCGTCATGATTTTTAAGCCCCGTTAGTGCAATAGGTGCTGAAGTCATCGAATTGCAAATTAGTTTCGTCCATTTAGCACTCTCGATATTTTGAGATAACTCAACTATTGCAATGTTCTCTATGATTGTTTTAATTAAATTAAGCCGAGGTGTTACCGAGTTATCTAATTCCCCGAGACCAAACCAAGTGCCAGTTCTAGCAGTATTACGCTGGACGATACCCGGTTTAAAGAGAGCGGAGGATAGTTCAACGACGGCTCCAATCGTGCGCTCGATTCCTACAACGTCCGCAATTATTTGATTATTCATACTGTTTTGTAAACCAACAAAAATTCCTTCTTCTTTCAGGTAAGGTTCAATTAATTGGGTTAGCCAATGAGTATCGTAAGATTTAGCGACCAAGAAAACAATATCAAATGCGGGGACATGTTCGGCTAATTCACATAAATGCCAGGCCTTTACGGGGATTTGTAGATGCTCATCTGGCATCGTGATGTCGAGTCCATTTTTTTTCATAGCTTCAACGTGAGCGGGCCATTGATCAATAATCGTGACGTCAAGGTTAGCTTTTGTAAGATCTGCTGCTATAGAACTACCATTTGCTCCCGCTCCTAATACGGCAATTTTTTTATCCATTTTTATTTTCTAACCATTGTCATTGAAAGTCATGGGATTTGTATCTTTTAGAAGAGGCATAATTTCATTTCCAAAAATCTCTGCTTCTTCTAAATGAGGCCAACCTGATAATATAAAACAATCCACTCCTGTCTCCACATACTCCGTTAATGCATTTGCAATCATTTGAGGGGTACCTACTAGTGTAGCACCTGCACCTGCTCTGACTGTGTTTACTCCCATCCAAAGAGTATCTGTGATCCATAAAGATTCTTGATTAGCAAGTTCATTCATGCGTCTTTGTCCTTCACTTTCCGAACGATTTCTCTGATCTGCGTGAACTTTGGTATTATTTATGTCACTTCCTTCGATTAGCTTTTCAGCAGCTTTTCTTGCCTCTGCTTTTGTTTCTCTGCATAAGATATGTAATCTAATACCAAATCCTATATTTTTTCTGCCCAGTTCTTCTGCTCTTGTGCGCATATCAATCACATCTTTTTCGACTCTTTCTGGTTCAACAGCCCACATCAAATGGACATCGCTATGCTTTGCACCTACTTGTCTTCCTTTTTCTGAACTAGCTCCTAAATAGATAGGAGGATGCGGTTCTGTAAGGGGTTTTGCAAAGATAGTTGCATTTTCAATTTTATAATATTTTCCATTGAAATTAACGGGTTCATCTGAACTCCATAGCGCTTTCACTATGTCTAAAAATTCTTCTGTTCTTTCATATCTCTCATCATGATTAAGGTGATCTCCATATCTTTTCTGATCAACTGGAGTTGACCCTGTCACGATATTAATAGTGAGCCTTCCTTTGGTAATAGAATCAAAAGTATTGGCTTGTTGGGCTGCAAGGACAGGGCTCATAAGCCCTGGTCTGAAAGCAACGCAAAATTTGATATGGGAAGTTCTTTCCGCAATCGCCTGAGAAAAAAGCCATGAATCCAAACAATGGGTTCCTGTGGGGACCAATAAGTTTACAAAACCAGCTTTTTCAGCAGCCTGAGCTACCGTACTCATATATTCTACAGTGGGAGGTCTTTCTGAAACTACAGGGTTAATTTCGTGACCATCTCCGTATCTCCCAGTTGGGAGGAACCACGCATATTCCGTTGTCATTTTTCCCCTTTTTGCTCTATTTTTACAGTATCATAGATTTCTGCGCATGAGCTTTTACAATTCGTTTTGATTATGTGATTCTTACTATATATTAAATTATGTATTTGAAAAAGGAGGGATGGGTGGCTATAGAATTTGCGTGGTACATGTCTTGTGATGGAGATAGCGATCATATAGGTCAGAAATTTGCCGATTTTCCTCCAAGTCATGAAATTTTTACAAGGATTGCAGTGAATGCTGAAAAAAGTGGATTCACTACCATTCTTGTACCTACTTCACAGGTCAGTGGTCACTATGGGCATCAAGCGCCTACTTGGGATAGTTTAATTAATGCAGCTGTCATTGCTCCTAAAACAGAAACTATAAAATTACTTCTTGCGGTTCGAGTAGGAATTATCGATCCTGCAATTTGCGCTAGAATGTTTGCTTCTCTAGATGAGTTAAGTGGAGGGCGAATTCTTTATAATGTTGTTACTGGAGGAGGAGCTCTCGCAAGTTATGGCGAAGAATTGGAACATGACACTCGTTATGAGCGTACAGAAGAGTTTATGGAGATATTAGATGGACTTTGGAAAGAAGACAAATTTTCTTTTGATGGAAAATTTTATCGATTAAAGGATGCCTCAGTCTATCCTCGGCCTGTTCAAAAGAGTGGGATCCCTTTCTATGTAGCTGGTTCTTCAGAAGTTGCGCAGGATATTGCAATTCGTCGCGGAGATTATTATGTTTTTTGGGGACAAGATCCACAACAGGTAGGAGAACGAGTCCAACATATGGAAAATAAAATAGCTATTTCAGGACGTAAGAATGAATTGAAATATGTGACTCGATTTCAAATTTATGCTCGTGAAACTGAACAAGAAGCATTTGACGCTGCATATGAAGTGTTAAGTCAGATTGATCCTGACGTGCAAGCACATCGAGGGAAATTTATTTCAAGTCTTGAAAGTAAAGGGACGAAAGAACAGCATTCGTCTCATGAAGATGACATGCTTGCTCCAAATTTATGGACTGGAATGAGCCGTATCCGCTCTGGATCTGCAGTTGCGATAGTAGGTTCTTATGAGCAGTGCGCAAAAAAAATAATAGAGATCGAACAGGCTGGCATTAATCTCTTAATCCTTTCTGGATTTCCACTTCATTCTGAGTGTGAAGTAATAGGAAATCATGTTATTCCTCTCGTACGTCAGATGGAAGAAGAAATGGGTTTGATAAGTGAAAAAGACAAAGATTTTATAAAATATTCTAAAATTTAATAGATCGTATTTTCCATTTTTTAGATAAGAAAACTTTTAGAAATTCAAGGAGAATTTTTTTGAATTTTCCCAATAGTCCTTCCTCAAGGTTGCGTGCCCCAACAGAAAATATACAGACTCTAGAAACGGACGTACTTATCATAGGAGGAGGTGTCGCAGGATGTCTTGCGGCAATTGGTGTAGCCGAGAAAGGGGCAAAATCTGTTATTTGTGAAAAAGGAGGAATCATTGAAAGGAGTGGTAGTATTGCAGGAGGAGTAGATCATTTTTTTGCGATTCTAGAAAATGGTTCTGAATGGGATACTCCGGATTATCTTCTTAAGCATATTCCAAAAATCACGGAAGGTGTTACTGATCTAGATGTATGTGAACGATTTTTGCGCGGATTAAAAGGAATGGTAAGACGTTTAGAAAAAATGGGAGTGGATTTCAGGAATCCTTCTTCCCCTGAGAAACCTTATTTAAGGCATCGTTCGTTTGGTCTCCCTGGAGAATATACGATTGAGTTTGAAGGAAGTAATTTTAAGCAAGTTATAGGACAGGCTGCACGGAAAACAGGAGTAAAAACTCTGGAACGAGTCATGGTTTCAGAGATTCTCATGGATGGAGATAAACCAAAAGGATGTGTCGCGTTTCATATTCGTCATGGAACAATTTATGTTGTTCTCGCTCGTTCAATTATTTTAGCCACAGGTGAGACAAATCGTTTGACTAGAAATGCTTCTGGAAATCCTTACGATAGCTGGCACATTCCATATAATACAGGTGATGGACATGCAATGGCTTTGAAAGTAGGAGCAAAACTTGCAAATATGGAATTTACGGACGCAACGATAACTCCAAAAGGATATTCTTCGCAGGGGACTAATGGATTTGTAGGTGCGGGTGCATATTTAATTAATAAGGATGGCGAACGTTTTATGTTTAATTACCATCCAGCAGGGGAACAAGCAAGAAGAACGGATTTGATTAATGCAGTGATATCCGAGACGCAAGCAGGTCGGGCTCCTATTTACGTTGACTGCCGTCATCTGAAGAAAGAGGATGTAGAGAGATTAAAAATTACACTTGGGATTGATCGACCAGCAATGACTGCGTTTCTTGATCAAAAAGAGATCGATCTAGAAAAAGATTTACTTGAGATAACGATTAGTGAAATGTCTTCAAGAGGAGGAGGAGTAGTTTTTAGAAGGGCAGGAGTGAGAATAGATCCGGAATGTTTGAGTAATATCCCAGGTTTGTTTGCAGCGGGAGACTGTAGCACAGTAAGTCAGGGAATTTCTGGGGCAGCCGTAATGGGACATATAGCTGGGGAGAGCGCAGCTGAGTATGCTTTGACTCAACCAATTCCTGAACCTTTAACAAAAAAAGAATTAGAAGACATTCAAAACAATCTAACTCGACCTCTAAAAGAAGACAGTGATTATACTCCCAGGGATTTTGAGGATGAAGTCAGGGAAATCATGACTGAAGATGTGGGATTTAGAAGAAACGAGACAAAGTTAGAAAAAGCAATTGATAAACTTTCTTTGCTGGAGGATAAAGAAAAATCGATAAAAGCAGATAATTTTCATGGATTAATGCGTTTTCATGAGGCAAAGAATTTAAGAACGGTAGCTCACGTTGTTTCTGTTTCAGCGTTAGAGCGAAGAGAAACAAGAGGTGGAGGAGCTCATGTGAGAACGGATTATCCTGATAGAGATGATAAGAATTCTCCTTATACACTTGTTGTAGAAAAATCGAAAAATTCTTCCAAATTAAAATTTGATAAGATACCCACAAATTTAGGTGTAGATATAGTGGAAGAAAATAAAAGTTAATTTATGGAGATACTTTGAGTATTTTAATAGATGAAAAATCTTGCTTGGATGGGTGCACTATTTGTGATTTTTTTTGTCCAGGCGATATTATTTACCGAGAAGAGAAGGATAAAGTTGCTGAAGTGCGCTACCCCGATGAGTGCTGGTATTGTGGAATTTGTGTCGACAGGTGTCCTGTGGACGCTGTGAGCGTTATCTTTCCTGACTCGATGAAAAACTGTACAACTTCACCTGAAATTTATATGGGATTATCTAGCCTAAAGTAAAAACATATTTTTTTATAAGAGAATGAAATAATTTTATTTTTAATTGAGAGGAAATATGAGTTCGCAAACACATGAAAAATTCCCAACCCTTTTTTCTAATGCATCTATTGAATCGATTGAATTAAAGAATCGTACGATTGTTTCACCTATGACGAGAACAAGCGCTCGAGAAGATGGAATAGTTACGAATCAAATGGCGGAGTATTATGCTGAATTTGCTAGAGGTGGATGGGGATTAATTATAGCGGAGGCAACATATATCGATGAGAAATACAGCCAAGGGTATAATAATCAACCCGGGATTTCTAATGAAGCACAAATGCAGAGTTGGAAGAAGGTTGTAGACTCAGTTCACGCTGAAGAAGTACCTATTTTTTTGCAAATTTTTCATGCAGGTGCTGTTAATCAAGGAAATTCGTGGGTAGAGGGTTCGATAGCACCGTCTTCTATTCAACCTAAAGGCGAACAAATTTCAAGATATAATGGAGAAGGAACTTTTCAAATACCAAGAGAAATTTCTGTTGAAGAGATTGAAGAAGTGGTTAATTCGTATGCATCTGCTGCTAGAAGAGCATATGAAGTGGGATTTGACGGAGTCGAAGTACACGGCGCGAACGGATATCTTATGGATCAATTTCTAACTACATATACTAATAAAAGAAACGATATATACGGAGGAGATATAAAAAATAGATTTAGATTCCATATTGATGTAATGACCGCAGTGAGAAATGCAGTTCCCAATAATTTTCCGGTAGGAGTTCGTATTTCCCAAACAAAAGTGAATGATCGTGAATACTCTTGGCCTGGTGGTCTTGAAGATGCAGAAGTTATCTTTGGATCATTAGGAAAGATTGGAAATATCTTTATAGATGTTTGTGCACATCTAGGATGTGCACCTGTTTTTGGGTCTGATAAGAGTCTTGCTGGATTAGCAAAAGAGTTTTCTGGTACCACCGTAATTGCAAATGGAAAGTTGGATAATCCAGAAGAAGCAGAGAGAGTCCTTGGAACTGGAGAAGGAGACTTTGTAGCGATTGCAAAAGGAGCTCTAGCGGATCCAGAATGGCCAAATAAAATATCTCAAGGTATTCCCCCTGTTCCTTTTCAACAAGAGATGATAAGCCCTTTGGCTACGATCCAGAATGTTATTAATTGGAGAAAAGAGAATTGAAATACAAGAGTTCTTTTTATCCGGAAAGAACTAAGATAAAGAAGTGCTTCCATTCAAAATTCATCCTTTGTGTTTTTACTCTTCTTTTATTTTTCATTTATTTTTTTTGTTCTAAGGGTACTTTAGAAGCGAAGGAAGCTTCGCTTGCTTTGAAAAGTGGTTCAGGAAATTTTATCTTTAAAGATGTTTCTATGAAAAGTATAGTTCTAAACGATATAACTGAAGGTATAACTATTTGGTATCACAAGCCAAAAAATCTTAGTGTATCAGCACCAATTGTATTTGTTATGCATGGTCAAAGTCGTACTGCAGAAAATTATCGGGATGTATGGCGTCCATTTTCTGATAAGGGAAATTTTATTTTGATCGTGCCAGAAATCTCTGATGAACATTTTCCAGGAAGTAGATATAACCTTGGCAACGCGTATACCTCAAGAGGGATAAGAAAAGAAAAATCTAAATGGATTTTTTCTATTTTAGAGAGGCTTTTCGATGGTCTTAGAAAACAAAATTCTCTGAATACACCAAAGTACGATATTTATGGCCATTCTGCTGGTGGTCAGTTTGTTCATCGTTTAGTAATGTTCATGCCCGAGGCCCGATTTAGGCTTGCAGTTGCTGCTAATCCAGGCTGGTATACGATGCCGGATTTGTTGGTTGATATGCCTTATGGTGTGGGCAATATTAATCTTGACATTGAACATTTCAGAAGGGTTTTTTCTTCTAGACTTTTAGTCTTATTAGGAGAAGATGATGATGATCCATTTCATCGAAGTCTTAGACAGACAGATGAAGCGATCTTGCAGGGAGAACATAGACTTGCGCGAGGAAAAACCTTTTTTAAAGCAGGAAAAATACTTGCTAAAAAATATAATCTGCCTTTTGAATGGAAAAAATCAATAGTTCCAATGGTAGGACATAGTAATAGAGGTATGGCTGAATTTGTTCATGACATTCTTGGAAAACCTTTTAAATAGCTTGGTAAACTTGAGTCTTACGAGTATTCGTAAGATTCTCTTCTTAGATTTTCAAATTACTACTTTCTATTAAACTATAAGTTAGAAGAAAGAATTTTGATTTTGTTAACATATGCTTCAATATCGAATTTTCTTCGCAAGCCGTTTTCATTCATATATCTAATTTTTCCAAATATATTTCTCTCTTTCCATGGTCTGTCATGTTTTCCGAAGCACCATGCAACTCCAGTGTAGCTATTTGGGTCTCTCCCATCGAGTTGATATTTATTGTTTAGATAGAGCGAATTGCTATATGCAGTCTCAGGATTTTTTGTCCACTCAATTATTTTCTTCC
>CAYWAX010000017.1:0-18731 GCA_964456425.1 uncultured Nitrospinaceae bacterium
TAAAGAAAATTGCAAGGATTTATTTTGCCTCGACGAAATACAGACTAAGAAATTATATTCTGTTATTATTAATCCTCCATTAATCGGTAAAGAAGTAATCTCATTTAGAGCTTCTGGTAGACTAGATCAATTACCTCGTTTCTATAATGCTGCACTGTCTGCTTTTCCTAGGGTGGATGGACTTAATTTTTCTTCACACGCTGGAAGTGGAATTTTTCAATGTTGGATAGATGGAATAGGAACAATAGAAGATCATAATAGAAGCTGGAAAATTTTCTCATCTCATTGTTTGGAGGGATCAAAAAAAGAAAATGGGCGTTATGTCAATGTTTTCTTAGAACAGGGACCTCATAAACTATCTAATATGAATTCAGTTTGGGGTGAAGACTCTGCTTCCCCTGTTGCTCTTAATTTAATGTCAAATATAAAGAAAAAGCTTGATCCGAATCAAATTCTTAGTCCTGGAAGGTTTATTAATAAGTTATGAGTTTAAAACTTAAAAAGATAGATCAATCAGAACAAAATCCTTTTCTTGGTGATTTCGGTCCTGATAGTGAAATAATTCAAAAGTGTATACATTGCGGTTTTTGTACGACTACTTGCCCTACATATTCATTGCTTGGCAATGAAATGGATTCTCCAAGAGGAAGAATTTATCTGATTAAGATGGTCAAGGATGGAGAGATAGGTGTAAATGAAACAGTCATAAAACATTTGGATCGATGTTTAGATTGTAGAGCATGTGAAACGGCATGTCCTTCAGGGGTAGAATACAGCTCTCTTATAGAGTCTGCTCGTGAGGGATTAGAAAAAGTTAGAAATAGAAGTTTGATTTCTAAATTATTTAGACGTTTTCTATTTCGTTGGTTATTGCCAAATCGTCTGCTTTTACAATTTTTCTGCATACTGACATGGATATACCAGAATTCATCATTAAGATATGTTGTGAAAAAATTCTCTTTATTGCCAAATAAAATTAGTGATTTAGAGCCTATGATGCCAGAAGTTCCTTCTATTTCAAGTATGATTTCTCAGCCAGTCGAAACAGAAGAGACCGAAAAAACAAAATATAAAGTTGCGTTTTTTTCTGGTTGTATACAGTCGGTCTTATTTAATGAAGTGAATCTTGCTGCGGTGCGTGTTCTGAAGGCAAATGGAGTACATGTTTTTTTCCCAAAATCACAAACATGTTGTGGGGCTCTACAGGCTCATGCCGGTGATAGAGAAACAGCCAGAGTACTTGCAAAAGAAAATGTTGGTGCATTCGATGATTTAAGAGGTGTTGATGCAATTGTTTTAGCAGTTTCTGGGTGTGGAGCTATGCTAAGTGATTATGGAGATTTGCTATCCAACGAAAAGTTAATTCATGAAGATGCTATATCATTTGGCGAAAAAGTAATGGATATAATGGATTTTTTGTCTAGAATTTCTTTGAAAAAAGTACGATTACCATATGAACACAACGTTACATATCACCATGCATGTCATCTTTATCATTCATTGAAGGTTAGGACACAGCCAATAGAGGTACTAAATTCTATAGAAAATCTTCAAATGAGTACTCTTCCAGAAAGTGATTGGTGTTGTGGATCTGCAGGAAGTTACAGTTTAACTCATACGGATCTTTCGATGAGATTGTTAGATAGAAAAATTGAAAATATTTCTTCGACAAATGCCGAAATTGTTTGTACTGGTAATCCAGGATGTCAAATACAAATAGATTACGGATCCAGAAAAGATGGCTTGAATTTAAGAGTTATTCATCCAATTGTTTTGTTAGATGAGGCATATAAGTTTAGTGGAATTTATGATACTAATTTTTAAATATTTAATATTCTTTCAGGCGAAAAGAATATATTGACTAATGTTATGATAGAGTTTATCAAATTTAATTACTGTTTATGAAAGGGAGAAAATGACTACTAAATCTAAAAAACATCGTTGGGCATTGATTGATTCAACGGAAATCGGTGCGGATACAAAATATGAACCTCCATTAGTAATTGCTTGGGGTGTAGATAGTCATGCAGTTGGCACAAATACAATTACTATGGGAAGGACTATTATTCCACCAAAAGCTAGAAATCAAAGACACTACCATATTTGTGATGCTACTTTCTTTATTGTTAAAGGTCCTATCGTTGTATGGATGGGCGAAGAAAAAGAAGAGTTTACAGTTAAATCAGGCACATTTGTATATGCAGCAGCAGGCGAAATTCATGGTCTTTACAATCCAAGTGAAACTGAAGATGCTGAATTAGTGTTCACTTATGGAAACTGTCCAAATAGAGATGCTGCAAGGACCATATATGTTGAAGATGCTTGGATGGACGAAGATGAAAGAGAAAAAATTGGATAGAAAAATAAGTCGATTTTAATATTTTATTGGTAATTTAATTTAGTAGAGAAACAAGCTCTCTAAACTTATTTTTAAGATTTTCATCGTCTGGTTCTCTCATCAGTGCCTGATGGAGTTCCGATTTTGCCTGTCCATGTTTCCCTTGAATTAATTTTACTCTACTTGTGTTTAAATATGGGAAATGTCTAGGTTCATAACGAGCAGCTTTTTTAGCTTCGTTAAACCAAGGCAATGAATTGTCATATTCTTTCTTCTGCATTAAGTAACAACCTATATCGTTATATGGGTTTCCGAAATCAGGGTCGATTTTTATTGCTTTATGACACTCGAGAATAGCTTCTTCTAAATTTCCTTGTAGACTGTACATCCATCCTAAGTATGTATGAGCATCTGCTGTTGGAAAGGATTGAATTGATTCCTTATAAAAGTTGATTGCCGTATCTAAATCGTTTGATTGATGAGCAGTTTCTGCTTTTTTAAGAAGTGTTAAAGCAAATTTGAGACTAGAATTGATTATTGATTCTTTCCCGTATTTTTCTTCAAATGTAATGGTGTGAAATTTTTCTTTCATTTTTTTTTCAAAAATTTTTCAAATATTTTGAAGACTTCTCTTAATTTTTCATTTCTGATTTTTATTTTTGCTTTAGAAATATTTATCCATATTCTACTTCTTTCCATTTTCTCAGGCCAATCTCTTAACTCTTCTTTAACCTCAAGTGGATAGTAAAGAACTATATACTTAATGCACTGATTTTTGTAAGAAAAGGATGTTAGTGGTTTTTTCTCAATTTTTCCTTTAATCCCTGCTTCTTCCCAAGCTTCATTTGTGCCTGCCTCTATTGGTGTTTGCCATGGTTCTATCTCTCCTTGGGGGATAATCCATTGTCTTTCTTGTCCTGCAGATAGTATTCTTGTTGAGATAAGTAACACCTCTTTAAAATCTTTGATATTTCTCCAAGGTATTATTGCGGTCTGAAATAATTCGACATTCGTAATGCTTATTCCCTCTCTAATTCAAAGAAAATCAGTTCAAATGAGAAAACTATTTTGTGAATTCAGGTTCTATCATATTAGGAATAATATTCAACTTATACGCTTTTTCTAAAATTTCTGTGACAGCCTTGATAGAAGTCTGATTGTATTCTCTGGTCCAATTATTAACATACATCCCTACAAATTGATCGGCTTTTTCTCTGGGTAAGTCTCTTGCATATTGCATAGCATGATCTAAAGCTTCTTCTCTATTCTCTAGACTGTAAATAATACTTTGATGAAGGAGATTGCTAATTTGTTTTATTTTTTCTTCACCTAGATCTTTTCTGATAACGTTACATCCTAGAGGAAGAGGTCCTCCAGTTTGTTTCTTCCACCATTTTCCAAGGTCCTCAACTAGGTAAAAACCCTCCTCCTCAAAGGTTAGTTGTCCTTCATGAATTAAGACTCCTGCATCGACATCCCCGTTCTTCACGGCATCCATGATTTCATCAAACGGAATAGCTCTTTGTGTTAATTCTGCACCCTCCAAATAAATTTTGAGTGTGAGATATGCAGTGGTCAATAAACCCGGTATTGCAATTCTACAATCTTTTAGTTCTTCCTTTAACATAGGTTTAGAAGATATTATTACTGGTCCGTAATTATCTCCAAAGCTAGCACCATGCGGTAGAATGGAATATTTTTCTGCAATATAAGTATAAGCATGAAAACTAACCGCAGTTACTTCATATTTTTCTTCCATAGCAGACTGATTGAGTGTTTCGATATCTTTGAGTTCATGTATAAAATTTAGATCTCCAGTATCTATTTTCCCATTTGCCAAAGCGTGAAACATAAAAGCGTCGTCTGAATCTGGACTATGTGCGAGATGAATCGTATTAGTCAAAACCTAAATCCTCTTTCAAAAACAATTAAACTTTCTCAAAATCATTAATATGAATAGTGAGAATTAACATATTGTTGATAAAATGAAAGAAACTGATAGACTCTAAAGCCCTCTAAAGACTTTGTAACTTAATTTTCAAGTAATGTAAAAGCTTGCGAATTTATTTTTCTGATCATGGAGTATCTAGATGGATTTGGTCCAATGCAATGACCCATTAAATATAGAATTAGAACAATTGTATAAGTTGCATTGGCCATTCAATTTATGTTTTCAAACTCTTGTGAAAAACGAAAAAGTAATTTTATGGGTAGATAATATTGAAATTCCTGAAGTTGCAGTCCTTTTTTTTAGGGGTTCATTTCATGTTTTGGGGAGCAATAAATGTTTTGATTGTGGAAAGTCTTTAAGTAAATTAGTACTTAATTTAGATGACAATTCATCTCTTAATTACGAACTTAGAGTTTCATCATTACCTAAAAATTTGATTCCCAGAAAAATTACAGGTTTCTCTTTGGTAAAAGAGGTAGATTGTGGTTTGTTCTATCTTCATCCTGATAATTTTTTTCCAGTAGATACACAAATGGATATTGAACCATTGGATCTAAAAGATGCACGTGAAGTAGTGAAAAATACTGCTTATGAAATAGACGTAGAGTATGTTCGTCGTTGTATTGCTAGTGCTCCTAGTGTTTCTGTTAAAAAGGATAAAGATTTACTCTGTTATATGTTAGTACATTTGAACGGTTCAATAGGGATGCTTTTTACAAAAGAAAATCACAGGAAAAAAGGTTTAGCTTCATCGGTGATTTCATGTTTGACACTAAAACAAATTAAAAAGAGGACTCCAGTTTTCTGCTATATTGTGAATGGAAACAATGATTCCAGAAAAATTTTTGAAAGACTTGGATTTGAACGCTTAGGATCTGTTTCTTGGTTAAAATACGAAAGATGTTAGCTTTTTAAGATCAATTTATCAGGGGATTAAGTAAAAATGTCTAGTTTTGATGAGAAGGCTTCAAGAAGAGTTGAATCTGTATATTCTACAACTGATATTGTGACACAGAGAAAAAAAATTTTGGAATTATTGGCACCTGTAAAAGGAGAAAAAATTTTAGATTTGGGTGTCGGTCCGGGATTTTTAACGAAAGAGATATCCGAATTCGTTGATGGTGAAAGTGATATTATAGGAATAGACAATAGCGAATTTATGCTTGAAATTGCTAGAAAAAGATGTTCTGAACTTTCCTCAATCACTTTTCAAAAAGCAAATGCTACCGCACTTCCTTTTTCTGATTCAGAGTTTGATGCAGTTGTTATTAGTCAAGTTTATGAATATGTTTCTGAAATTAAAGGAGCACTCTCTGAACTTTTTCGAGTATTGAAACCAGGAGGACGTGCTTTAATAATGGATACAGATTGGGATTCTTTGGTTTGGAATGCTAAAGATAAAGAAAGAGCATCTCAGATTTTTGAGGTTTGGGAACAGCATCTTTTTGATCCTAACCTTCCAAGTAAACTATCTCCAATGCTTATAGGAGAAGGATTTAGAATTTCTGATGTGCAAATTTATCCGATACTTAATCTAAATTATATCGAAGACTCCTACAGTTACGGTATGGTAAGTGTAATAGTTCCCTTCGTTATTAATGCAAATGAAAGTTTGAGAGATATTGCAAAAGAATGGGCTAAAGAATTAAAAGGACTTGGAGAGGAAGGGTCCTATTTCTTTAGTTTGAATAGGTATGTCTTTCAAATTGAAAAAGAATAATATCAGCATTACATTTCAGGTGTAATTACTGGAGTCCATTGTTTCTCAATATCGAGTTCGTCTGTTATCGCATTTGCACAGTTATACCCTGGTGCACCTGTTACGGCACCTCCGACGTGGGAACTTGAACCACAAAGAAAGAGTTTTTTAATTGGAGTTCTGAAATTACTGACTTTAGGGTGCGGTCGGTTATAACCAAGCTGCTCTGGTATGTAAGCCCCAATATGATGACTCGCTTGGACCATATTAGGATTTTGTTGAACTATATCATGTGGGGTATATAGAAACTTTGCCATAATATTGTCTGAGTTGATATTTGGAGAATATTTCCCCCACTCATTAACAAAATGTTCTGTGTATTCTTCTCTGTGAGTTTCCCATCCTTTTGAACCTTCATCTTTCAATTCAAAAGGTGCAAAGGGCCACCAATATCCTACATGAGTTCCGTCTGGCGAATAAGTTGGATCAAAATGACTATTGCTGCCACCATTCCCCATTAGTCTTGGGAGTTTACCTTCATGAATTTGATCGAAACACTCATCAATCTCTTCAGTTGTATCTGCTCCCCAAAAAATATTAAAGGTTTTTTCTATATCAGGTTCAAATTTAGATGCAGTGAATTTTGGTGCTTCTTTTAAGGCTAGATGTATAGTACAAAGAGCATGGCTTGCCCATTTAAATTCTATAGCTGCTTTCGAAAGTTCAGCACCGAAATAATCTTCTCCAGCAAGTCGAACTGTAAGAGGCCAGTTGACGCCACTAGCTACAAATTCACTTGCTTCTATTTTTGTATTATCTGCAAGGATAACTCCTCTCGCCTCATGATCTTCTACCGAGATTTCCTTTACTTCAGCGTTTGTGAATGTTTTCCCCCCTCCACGAATTACAACTCTCTCTAAAGCTCTAGTAAAATTAGCACTTCCCCCTACAGGGAGAGCAAAATTTGCTATTCTTGAAAAAATACGTGGAAAGAATATTCCTGTAGCAGGAGTATTCTCAAGAGTAAATGAACCAAGGAAAAGTTTGAAAAGAACACGAATGCGTTCGTCTTCGAAATGCTGGTCTACTGCGTCATACATACTCAAGTTATTATAGGATAGAAATTCTTTTCCAAGCGGTCCAGAAAAGCGTGCTTTCATTTCCTCAGGTGGAAGAGGAGCGCAATACATAAAAGAGGTGATAATATCGAGCATACCTTCTGTAAATTTTACATGTAATTCCTTGTATGTTTTAGCATCTTTTTTATTGATTTTCTCAAGAGACTTTACTGTTCTTTCTACGTCTCGATGTATTGTAAAAGCAGTTCCGTCTCTAAAAATACATCCTTGTTGTTGTTCTGGAAATACCATACTAAAACCATACTCATCTAGGGATAGATCTCTTATAATTGGACTTCGATCAAGTCCTACATAATAATTTGAATGCATATTATGTTTGAATCCAGGAAGGGTGACCTCTCTAGTTGAGCAACCCCCTCCAATCACAGGAGATTGTTCTAAAACTGCTACTTTTTTTCCTGCTTTCGCCATGTATGCTGCACATACAAGACTGTTATGACCTCCACCAATTAAAACACCATCAAATCTCTCTGTCATCTTTTTTTCTCCAGATGTGAGGGAATATGGACCCTGAAATGTCTATTCTCAAAATGCAATACTAAAATTATATAAAAGCGTACATGAAATATTAATGAACCAAAAGGTGTAAAGGTCCAATGCCTATTTCATTTAGGAAAACTCGGGTGGCCTGCCACGATTCATTTCATCTGGTTCTTCGTGAAATTCCATCCGATCTCTAATCGACTCAATAGTAAAATTTTCTTTTTCCTTTGCCAGTTCATTATTCAGAATTGGATGAAAAATTTCAAGAACCATGCCAGGTTCATTACTTTTTAATTCTAATGTGTGCATTTGACCTTTTCTCACATGTACCACATCACCAGGTGCGATTTTTCGAATTTCATTTCCAAGAGTGCATTCCCACTCGCCCGCTTGAACATATAGAATTTCTTCATGATCAGGATGACTGTGTAATTCGGGTGGAGTTCCTCCAGGTTCAGAAATAAGATGCTGTATTTGTATCTCATCTCCAAAAATTCTTCGGTGAACAATTCCTGGCCTGTCAGGCGAAATTGGAAGCATGTCCCAATTGTAAAAGCTCATTTTCTCTCCTAAAATATAGCTCTAAGAAGTATAGCCCATTGTTTTATTAAATATAACATCTAAGTTGTTTTTATGATTGTATTTTATCTTTAGATTTCTATCTTATCATAACATTAGATTTAATAAATTTTTCATATTACCCATTCTTAACGTGGAAGTGGTATATGTACTTATGTAAACTAAATTAAAATTGCTTTTAGTCTAGAAATGCTAAAAACAGGAGAATTCAATGCATTTTACTATTAAGGATGAGCCATCTGACGTACAAAACCTAGATGGAGTTGTAGTATTTGTTTTTGAGAATATGTCGTATGAAGGATTAAATTCTTCTATTGCAAAAAAACTTGTAGATATTCGTTCTCGAAATGTTTTTCAAGGGAAGTCCGGGGAAGTTTACACTACGTTTATTGATTCGGGTAAATCCAAAAAAAATCCTAAAACTATATTTTTTTCAGGTCTTGGTAAAAAAGAGGATGTTAGTGCAGAACAAATTCGATTATCTAGTGGGATGGTAACTCAGAAAATTGCATATGAAGGGTTATCCAATGTTGTTTTAGATATCAATTCAATAGTTCTTTCTATAGATAGAGAAATTCTAGGTCAGGCAATCACAGAAGGCTTTATTCTTTCTGATTATCGATTTGATCGTTTTAAATCTAGCAAAAAATCAGGAAAAGATAAGAGTCGTCTTAACGAAATAGTTATTTGTGTGAAATCAAAATTTATCAAAGATGTAAAGAAAGGAATTGTTTTAGGAGAAATTTTTTCAGATGGTACAAATTATGCCAGAGATCTAGTCAATATTCCAAGTAATGAGAAAAGGCCTCCTGTCCTTGCATCGATGGTTCGTCGGATGGCACTTCGAGAAGGACTGAAATGTAAAATCTTGGATGAAAAACAGATAAGAGATTTGAAAATGGGTTCATTTCTGGCAGTAGCAAGAGGAAGTTCTTCGCCTCCTAGACTTGTGATAATGGAATATGGAGATACGAAAAAGAATCGTCCTATTTCTTTTGTAGGGAAGGGAATTACTTTCGATACTGGGGGTATTTCGGTAAAACCTAGTTCTGGCATGGAAAATATGACCACTGATATGAGTGGAGCTGCTGCAGTATTTGGTGCTATGAAGTCTATAGCGCAATTAAAACCTAAAGTGCCTGTAGTCGGAATAGGCGTTCTTGCAGAAAATATGCTTGGTGGAAATGCTACTAGACCGGGTGACATTGTTAGGTCTATGAAAGGCACTACTATTGAGATACATAATACTGATGCAGAAGGTAGGCTCGTTCTTGCTGATGGTCTTCACTATGCAAAGACAAAATACAAACCGCAGTGCATGATTAATCTTGCCACGCTAACTGGCGCGTGTATGGTAGCACTTGGAACAAATTTAACAGGAATGTATGGGACACATGATGAACTAATTGAAAGGGTAAGGGAACAAGGAGATTTTGCAGGAGACCAGGTATGGCATATGCCTCTTCATGCAGAATTTACAGATATGATGAAGGGTAAAATTGCTGACCTTTGTAATATTTCTGGTGTTCGATGGGGAGGTGCAAATTCCGCAGCAGCCTTTTTGCAACATTTTACAAATGGTACTCCTTGGGTTCATTTAGATATTGCAGGGCCTTCTCATTTAGGAAAAAGAAAAGAATATAAACCTGCTGGTGGTACAGGAGTAGGTACACGTATCCTCACCGGACTAGCTAAAGACTGGAAACGACTCAAAGTCCAAAAAGGGAAGGCGTTTGGAACTTGATTTTTTTTCCTAGTTTCTTGATTCTATAGCTTTAGATCTATTGATAATATTTTCTGCATGACGAACCATGGCGATGTCTATCATTTTTCCTTGAAAGTTTACTGCTCCAAGTCCTGCTTTTTCGCCCTCGTAGTAAGCTTCCAGCATTTCTTTGTAGTAGGATACTTGTTCAGCTTTTGGCGAATATACTTCATTGAAAATGGGAACTTGCCTTGGGTGTATAGCTGCTTTCCCTGTGTACCCCAATAGCCTGGCGATTTCTGCATCTTCTCTGCAACCATCATCGTTTTGCAGGTCCATATAAACACCATCGGTAGGATGAGGCATTTTTGCTGCACGTGCTTCTAAAAGAACTTTACTTCGAGAATAATGCAATGTATTCCCGTCTGGGGTCCACTGCGCACCTAAATCTCTACAAAGGTCAGCATCTTCTGCACTTCCTAAATTTACACCAACAACTCTTTCTGCCGATTTACACAGTTTGAAACAATTGTATATACCAAGAGCACTTTCCATTTGAAGAATAATTGCAATACTGTTAATTTCGAGTTTTCTTTCAGTCTCGAATTTAGTAATTATAGCATCAGCTTTTCTTACGTCTGCCTCTGTTTCAGGTTTTGGAAGGAAAATTCCATCTAACCCTGGAGTGGCAATTGCATCTATATCTTTTTCAAAGTGTTCGGAATTCACATCGTTCACTCTTACAAGCACTGTAGGTGGTGCATCATTAGAATTTTCATTTTCTTTGATAATTTCTCCTACTAATTCTCTTGCCTTAGATTTCATATCCTCGGCTACAGAATCCTCTATGTCATAGAGAGAAGCATCCGAAGGAGAAGTTAAAGATTTTGAAAGCATCTTCTCGCTACTTCCTGGCGTGAATAACATAGATCTTAGAGCAGTACTTGAATTAATACGTGGCATTTTAAAACTCCAGTTGTTTTAGGTTCATTCGTTCAATATTATTTTTTATAGTTGTAGCAAATTTTCCTGCAATAGCGCCATCGTTAATCCTATGATCAAACGTTAATGCAAGATTCATGATTGGTCTTATCCCGATTTCAGTTTCATTAATTGGTATTACTTTCGAATTTATTTTGCCTGTTCCTATTATTGAAACTTGAGGTGGATTAATTAGTGGGTTCCCAGATGAAGCACCTGTATGGCCAAAATTTGTGAAAGTGATAGTCGCATCGTTAGTTTCCCCAGGGTCCAATGAATTTGTTTTTGCTCTTTTTGTAACGTCTTCTATTTTTTGAGATAGTTCAATGAAGGAGAGACTATCCGCATCCTTTATAACGGGAACGATTAAACCATTTTTTGTGTCTGTTGCAATCCCTAAGTTAATGTATCTTTTGATTTCCAATTTTGTTTCTCTGAATATGGCGTTGAAGGTTTTATAGATCGGCATCCTAATAGCCGAGATGATTCCGATTGAAATTATCGTTGTATAGCTAAGATTTAAGTTATGTCTACTTTTAAACCCTTTCTTGTTAGATTCTCTCCAAGAAATAATTCTGCTCATGTCAATATCTAAAAAAAGAGTTACTTGCGGAATAGTAGTAGAAGATATTAAGAGATTTTTTGCTATTTTCTTTCTCGTGACGCTTAATTCTTCATGTGATTCTTTTTTCAGACTATCGATTTCGATTGGACTGAAATTTATATTCACTAGATTATTTTCACTAACATATAAGTCTTCGTATTTCACTGAATCTTGGATTTTATTTCTTTGATTTACAAAATCAAGAATATCTTTCGATGAAATTCTGCCATTGAATCCGGTGCCAACTATTTCAGATAATTTTGCATCGCTTATTTTGTGTTGAGCAATAAGTTTTCTGACTTTTGGGCTAAGGAAATTTAAATACGAAGTTTTTGAAGATTTTTTAGATGGATTTTTAATACTATTGGTTGAAGGGATTTCTTCGCTTTCTAAATCTAAGGGTGCAACGGGAGCAGCCCAAATTTGTTCGTTGCTATTTGGCAGAGTCTCCTGGTTTAAATCGTCAATTTCAGGTTTTTCTTTTTCTGGTCGATTCTCCGTAACTATAATGCCCAGAATACTTCCGACAGGAACAACAGAATTTGATTCTTTTAAGATGGTCTTTAATACTCCATCTACAGTACTTTCTATTTCAAATTCAATTTTGTCACTTTCAGCTGAAAGAATCGGTTCTCCTTTGCGAACTTTATCGCCTTCACTTTTTTTCCATGAAAGAATCGTGCTTTCGTGAACACTAGTTCCCATTCTTGGCATTTGGATTTGTTCTTCGAACATTAAAATCAAATCTCCTTACATCTTTTAATATTCTAATAAGTCCCTTAATGCAATTAGAATCTCTTGTGTATTAGGTAAGTAAGCTTTTTCCAAAGGAGGACTTAAAGGTACTGGTGTATTAATTGCACCAATTCTTATTGGAGGAGCATCTAGATATTCGAAAGCTTCTTCCGAAATAAGGGAGGAAAGTTCCCCAGAGATTCCTCCTTGTTTTCTCGCTTCATGTAGGAAAAGTATTTTCCCTGTTTTTTTGACAGAATCAATAATAGTTTCCTTATCGAAAGGAATAATTGTGCGGAGATCTATTACTTCCACGCTGGCTCCCTCTTCAGAAATTTGTTCGGCGGCTTTTAAAGCTTGTAAAACCGTTGTGCCATAAGTAATCAATGAAATATCTTTTCCTTCTGAAAGAATTCTTGCTTTACCGATTGTTACTTCGTAGTCTTCTTCTGGAATTTCGATTCTAAGGGGGGCAGGTAGTTCTGAAGTTGGATAGTTATAAAATTTTTTATATTCTATAAAAATCACTGGATTGTTGTCACGAATTGCAGATTTCATAAGGCCTTTGGCATCATAAGAATTTGATGGGGCAACTATTTTTATTCCCGGTGTGCCAAAAAACCATATTTCCGGATTTTGACTATGAAATGGTCCTGCGCTTGTTAGAGCCCCTGCGGGGAGTCTAAAAACGATTGGAACTTCACCCATTTTTCGAAAAAAATTTCCAGCAGCAAAATCTACTATCATTTTAAACGATTCTGTTACAAAGTCTGCAAATTGAAATTCAACTACTGGTCGTAATCCGGCTAAGGAAGAACCAATCGCTGAACCAGTGAATCCAGCTTCACTTAGTGGGGTGTCTACTACTCTTAGGTCGCCAAATTTTTCATGGAACCCTTTTGTAATGTAAAATGCACCTCCACCCAAACCTATATCTTCTCCAATCAGATATACGTTTTCATCCCGTTCCATTTCTTCCCATAGTGCTTCACGTATTGCGTCGCTATAAGTTTTATTATTCATTTTTAGTCAGCAAAGATCTCATTTTCCATCCCTTCTGCTTTAGGGAAAGGGCTCTTGAGAGCAATGTCTTTTGCAAGTGAAGCTCTTTCCTTTGCCTTGAGATGAGAATCTTCAATTTCCTTTTGAGTAACAATTCCGGAATTAATTAAAAATTGATCGTATCTTTTGATAGGGTCTCTTTTTTCTAACCATAAATTCATATCTTCTATATCTACATAGTCAGAAAATTTATCGTAGACTGAATGCCCAGAGGCACGCATTGTTATGCTCTCTATTAGAATCGGTCCTTCTCCTTTTCTTGCCATTTCAAGAGCAATTTCGCAGATATAATTTACAAGAAGGATATTTGTTCCGTCCACCAAATAACCAGGAATACCGTAGCCAGTTGATTTAAGTACTAATGATTTGCATGCATATTGTTTTTCGAGCAATGTTTTATAAGCATACTGATTATTGTCTATAATGATCACTAAAGGAAGTTTTTGAACAGACGCGAAATTTATTCCTTCATGGAAATCACCAGAACTAGTTCCTCCTTCTCCAATATGAGTTAGTACTGCACGGTTTGTTTTTCTATACTTCTCTGCCCATGCCAATCCAGTTGCTATAGGAACCATGGTTCCTATATGACTAATCAATTGTGTGATATTTTTTGGCCTGTAACCCATATGAAAATTCCCATCTCTTCCTTCTGAAGGACCATCTTTTCTTCCAAAGAAATGAGCCATGATACTTTCAGGAGGGTGTCCTTTTGCAATGTGTGATCCGCAATTTCTATGCATAGGTACTAACCATTCATCATCTTTAAGGCAAAATGCACTGCCTACACTTGCTCCCTCATTTCCTCTTCCGAAGAAGGCAGTTCCAGGGATATGTCCGGCTCGAAAAGCAGAATCTAATTCTTCTTCAATCGTTCTTGTAAGTGTAATTAAAAAATGCATTCTCAATGCTTTTTCTTTATTCGAAATTAAATTTGGCGTTTCAAATTCAATCCAAGACATTTCGAGATCTTTAACCTCGAGAAAATGATTTTCTAAGTCTTTGAAGAAATTCAGATCTGAAAAATCACTTGGTAGCGCTCTATGTTTATTTTTTTGTATTTTTTGATGGTCCATGTCCAACCTGAATTAATAGACAGAGAGGAATGTAAACGTTAAATTTTTTTGTATAAGATTTTATAAATTTATTTAATTATAACAAAATATCCAATTATTTCCTTTGTTTTTTTATAGGAATATTTTTTAAATTTGTTTAGATTTGTTTAAATTTATTTATTGGAGATTATGTGACACTTTTAGCTGTTGGTTCTATGGCTATTGATTCTGTTAAAACACCGTATGGTAAACGTGATGAATCAATAGGAGGTTCTGCAACTTATTTTTCTATTTCTGCAAGTTTCTTTACTAAAGTAAGTTTAGTTGCTGTGATAGGTGCGGATTTTCCAGAAAGAGAGTTGGAATTTCTTGAGTCAAGAGATATAGATTTATCCGGAGTAGAAAAAAAAGAAGGAGAAACTTTTCGGTGGAAAGGTGAATACCATGAAGATATGAATATTGCACATACATTAGATACCCGACTTAATGTTTTTGAGAATTTCAAGCCAGAAATACCTAAAACTTTTAAGGATGTTGATTATCTATTTTTAGCGAATATTGATCCGGACCTTCAGCTTTCTGTTCTAGAACAAATTAATTCACCTAAACTTGTAGCCTGCGATACAATGAATTTTTGGATTGAGGGGAAAAATGATTCTTTAATGAAGATTGTTAGTTTAATAGACATTCTGATTATAAATGATGCTGAATTGTGTTCACTCGCTAAAGAAAAAAATCTTTTAACTGCGGCCAAAAAAATTATAAAATTAGGTCCAAGTACTTTGGTAGTAAAACGTGGCGAATTTGGTGCTATGCTTTTTCATGACGAAGAAATTTTTGCGGTACCTGCTTTTCCAGTTGAGAATGTAATTGACCCAACAGGAGCAGGAGATACTTTTGCCGGAGGTTTTATGGGATTTTTGACCTTAAATGGAATGAATGCTAATAATCTCAGAAATGCAGTAATTTATGGAACTGTAATGGCGTCTTTCAATGTGGAATCTCTTAGCTATGATTGTCTGAAGACTCTTGATAAAAATAAGATATCCGAAAGATACCAAAAATTTTCAAGACTTTTACATTACGATAAGATTCAGGTTTGAAAAATGCGTATTGTGGGTGGAGTAGTTAGAGGAAGAAGACTTAGTTTAACTCGCAAAACGGGTGTTAGGCCAACATCAGAAAAAGTTAGAGAAGCGTTGTTCGATATTCTTGGTCAAAATTTAAATGGAATGACTTTCCTTGATATATGTTCAGGTAGTGGTGCGATCTCTTTCGAAGCACTTAGTAGAGGAGCAGATAGTGTTTTAGCTATTGAGATTAATAAAATTTGTTGTACAGATATAAAGAAAATCTCAGTGGATCTAGGTTTTGACAAAAAAATTAAGGTTTTACAGGGGGACGCAAGATGTTTACTTAAAGATGTCGTTGTGAGCCATCAAAAATTTGATATTATTTACTTTGATCCTCCCTGGTCAGATTTAGATTTTGCTTTCGATATACTTGATTATCTTTTGGTTCAAAAGAGTATTTGGAAGGTGTTTATCCTTGAATTTGATAAAAATTTTAAAATCAGTAATTTACCTAGTAAAGTATCAAATTCAATTAAAGAAATAAGAAGATATGGTCGCACAAATTTACTTTTTTTTTGAATTTTTTTTCCTAAAAACAATTATTTTATAATAAATTGTTTAAAAAAAACGGAGATAACACAAAACAAAGGGTTGAATAGGCGAAAATTTAGTTTAAGTTATTGAAATATATAGAGTTAAGGTAAATGCTTGGGTTTTATGCAAACCGTTCTAAGTATCCGAAATTCAATGGTTTACGTTGTTGTGACACATGTTTATCCACAGTTTTTTAACAATTTCTGTTGATAGGATTTATTTAAGGAAATGAAGATGTTAGAGATTTTTAACTTAAATGGAAAATTAGCACTCGTAACAGGAGGTGGGAGTGGACTTGGTCGAATAATGAGTCTGGCTCTATCTGATGCTGGTGCAGAAGTAATAGTTACAGGAAGAAGAACTGATAAACTAGAAAGTGTCGTGAAAGAAATTGAAGAGAAAGGCGGAAATTCATTTTCAATAGATTTAGATGTTCAGGATGAAACTAGTATTAAAAGTTGTTTAGACAAAATTAAATGCATGAAAAGGAATGTTGATATCTTAGTCAACAATAGCGGAATAAGTGGGTCTTCGTGGGCAGTTGAACAAGAAGTAAGTGATTGGGACGCAGTTATTAATACAAATTTAAGAGGAACTTTCTTAATGTGTCGAGAAGTTGGCAAAACTATGATTGAGAGAAAATGTGGAATAGTTATTAATGTTGCTTCGGTAGCTGGTATTATAGGAATCCAAAAACTTGCTGCGTATTCTTCAAGTAAGGGGGGTATAATACAGTTAACAAAAACCTTATCACAAGAATGGGCAAAATTTGGTATTAGAGTAAATGCTTTAGCTCCTGGTTACTTTTTGACAGATATTAATAAGGATTATTTCTCTACAGAATCGGGGAAGAAAATGATCAAAAATCATATACCTCTAAATCGTATAGGGGTTGCCGATGAACTTTCTGGGTCGGTTATTTTTTTAGCTAGTGATGCTTCTAGTTTTATGACGGGTGCAACTCTTGTTATAGATGGTGGACAAAGTTCACTGTAAATTTTAAAGTACAATTTTATTACGGTTGACTAAATAAAGTTTTTCCATGATAAATCTTTTTGTTTTTTTGTTTAGATTTCAAATTATTATTTCAAGGTGTCTTGATGTCCAGTTCTCCTAAAATGAAGCAGGGAAAGAAAAATAAGACTAGCCGTGTTCGTATTTTTGATACTACCTTAAGGGATGGGGAACAATCCCCAGGGTGTAGTATGGATAGTTTTCAGAAAGTACAAATAGCTTTACAATTAGAAAAGTTAGGTGTTGACGTTGTAGAGGCTGGGTTTCCTATAGCTTCTAATGATGAATTTGAATCAGTTAAATCTGTTGCGAAAGCTTTGAAGAAACCAATAGTTGCTGGTTTGTCTCGTTCTGATAAAGGAGATATTAGTAGATGTTGGGATGCAGTGAAGCATGGAAAAAAACCTCGTATACACACTTTCATAGCTACATCAGATATCCATCTAAAACATAAATTGAAACTTACTAGAAAAGAGTTATTGAAAGAAATTCAAGAATCCGTCGGTTATGCAAGAAAACTCTGCAATGATATAGAATGGAGTGCAGAAGATGCAACTCGTTCGGATTGGGATTTCCTAGTAGAAGCAGTAAAGATTGCGATTGAAGAGGGTGCATCTACAATTAATCTTCCTGATACAGTTGGATATATTGTTCCTAGTGAATTTAAACAATTTTGGGAATATATTTTTGAGAAAATTCCTAATTATGAAAATGTTATTTTTAGTGCACATTGCCATGACGATCTTGGTCTTGCAGTTGCAAACAGTCTTGTTGCGATTGAAGCAGGAGTCAGGCAAGTGGAATGTACCGTAAATGGTATTGGAGAGAGAGCGGGAAATGCAGCTCTTGAAGAAATAGTGATGGCGCTTGCAACTAGAAAAGATCATTTAGATTTTCAAACTAATATTCGTACCCGCGAAATTTACCCAACAAGTAGATTACTTACCTCAACTACTGGGGTTAGAGTTCAACCGAATAAGGCTATAGTTGGAAGAAATGCATTTGCACACGAGGCAGGAATTCACCAACATGGGGTAATTTCTAAAGCAATTACTTACGAGATTATGACTCCTAAATCAGTTGGGAGGCCTTCAAATACACTTGTTCTAGGAAAACATTCTGGAAGGGCAGGATTACGCAAAAGATATGAACAATTAGGATTTAAGTTAGGTAGAGATCAAATTTCGAGTATTTATCCTAATTTCATAGATCTTGCTGATAAAAAGAAAGAAGTTTATGACGAGGATCTTCTTGCTCTTTTACAAGAAAGTCGTTCAATAGAAGGAGAGAATTATTATTATCTCGAATTCATGCAAGTTACTTCTTCAACTACTACTCAACCAGCGGCTACTGCTTCTGTTAAATTGAAAGTAGGAGATGAGATAACCTCTGATGTAGGACATGGGAATGGTCCTGTAGACTCAGTAATTAATGCGATTAGTAAAATAGTTGGTATAGAATGTAAACTCGTTGATTTTAGTGTGAGTTCAGTTACTCGTGGTCGAGATGCAATGGCGGAGGTATATATAACTGTAGAGTTTGATGAAAATCTTCAGATAGCAGGGCATAGTTCTAGTCCTGATACCATAGAGGCTGGGGCAAAAGCTTTTTTGAGTGCAGTTAACAAATATACTTTGGCGAGAAATATCAAAAAAGAAAATAGCAAAAAAAATTAATAGGATTTTAATTTAACTTGTTTGTCTTTTCGTAGCTTTGGAA
>CAYWAX010000018.1:0-17565 GCA_964456425.1 uncultured Nitrospinaceae bacterium
TTATTTTTCTCTTGATATAGATGAGGATACGTCATTTTCTGAAAGGGTTTTGTCATCTTTTTTTTCAGAAATTTTAAGCGAAATCTCCTCAAGAAGACATACAATCCTTTCTAGCCTATTCCTCAATCCATATATAGCAAAAGGCAGGAAGAGCCACATAAGAAACAAAAGAATAACAAAAGATAAGAACAAAATTTTAAAAGGATTATCAAAAAAATTAGAAAAGTCTGTCATATCCTAGATAAATTCCTTTTCATATTTAGTAAAAATTAAAAAAATTCAGTTTAAAAATATTTTTATAAATTGTTTAGAATTTATGTTCACTTGACCTTAATAAAGAAGGAACCTTATAGTCAAATAAACTATTCGATTGTAATACTCATAATGAGTTAAAAATGAATTCACCTACAAAAAAAGTTCAAACTGCATTGCAGAAATTACCTTCGGTAACTGAAGTTCTTAAAGAACTTAATCAGTTGCAGGGAGATGTCTTTTCTGAAAAACAAATTACTGAATCTATTAGAAAATGCATAGAAAAACATAGAAAAATTATCTTAAAAAACTCTGACAAAGATAAAACTACTATCTCCTCAAAGAAAATTATTGAAAAAATAAAAAAAGACATAACAAGGGAACTTCAGTTTGAAGAAGAACAAAGCTTAAAGTCTGTAATTAACGCAACCGGAATCGTAATACATACTAACTTGGGTCGTGCCCCTCTAAGCGATGCCGCATGTAATTCATTACTTGAAATTGCTAAAGGATATTCAAACCTTGAGTTCGATCTACATTCTGGGAAAAGAGGAAAACGAGAACATAGTATTCAATCAATTTTATGTAAACTAACAGGTGCAGAAGATGCTTTAGTTGTAAATAATAATGCTGCAGCGGTGATGTTTGCGCTAAAAGTAATGAGTAAAGATAAAGAATCTATTGTTTCTAGAGGAGAACTAATTGAGATTGGTGGCTCTTTTAGAATTCCTGATATTATGAAAGAAAGTGGCGCTAAACTAATAGAAGTTGGTACTACAAATAAAACATATATAAAGGATTATGAGCACGCAATAAACAACAATACCGCTCTACTCTTTAAAGCTCACACAAGTAATTTCTATATTTCAGGATTTACCGATACTCCTAGCAGGGAACAACTCTCTAAATTAGGTAAAGAAAAGTCCCTTCCAGTTCTTGAAGACTTAGGAAGTGGATCACTTTATCAATTTTCAATCCTATCTACTGAACCTACTGTGATGGATTCAATAAATGCAGGAGTCGTTGTAGGTACTTTTTCAGGAGATAAACTATTGGGTGGACCTCAAGCAGGGATTATAGTGGGTTCAAAATATTGGATCAAAAAAATGAGAAATGACCCTATGATGCGCATGCTCAGATTAGACAAATTAGTTATTACTGCTTTAGAAAAAACTCTTTTTTCATTTTTAAATCCAGAAAAACTAATAAAAGAAATCCCTGTTTTTGCAATTCTATCGCAAGAGAAAGAAACTTTACGCAATAGAGCCAAAAAGCTTCAAAAGAGTTTAGAGAAAAAACACAAAACTAAAGCAACTTTTTCTGTACACGAAACAATTGGTCAGGTAGGTGGAGGGACAATGCCATCTGCTAAATTAGCTAGCTATAGTCTAGTAATTCAAACAAAAAATAAAGGTCCTGATATTTTTTCAAAGTATCTTCGAAAAGGTAAAAATCCAGTTATAGCAAGGATCAAGGATGATAAGATTTTTTTAGATATGCTTTGTGTAAAAGATGAAGATCTAAAATTAGTACAACAAACTATACAAAAAGCATTATTGATGAGTTAGATTTCTAAAAAAGTCAGATTTAAGAGGATTTAATGGCTACTGTCGAATCACATGGCGTAATAATTGATTACGAAATTTTAAATCCCGAAAGAAATGAAACTCCTGTTTTTTTTATAAGCGGTCTAGGAGGAATAAGAAGTTCATGGGTAAAACAATTATCTCCTTTTATGTCTAGAGGACCAGTTGTTTTACATGACCATAGAGGGACTGGAAAAAGCGAAAAACCTTCTGGCGTATATAGTGTAGAAAAAATGGCAGAAGATATTATTACTATCATGGATGATCTATCCATAGAAAAAGCCCATATGGTGGGAACCTCCACAGGCGGCGCAATTATACAAGTTCTATGTATTAAATTTAGAAATAGAATTCAAAGCGGAGTTATAGCTAGTTCATGGCCTAAAAGCGATCCATACTTTATCCGTCAGTTTGAAATAAGAAAAGAGATTCTACTCAATATGGGATGGGAAACACATAATAGACTGTCTTCCTTTACTTTATATAGCCCAGAATACTTTTCTAATAACTTCAAAGAAATTCAAGAGAATGAAGAAAGACAACTTGAAAATATGCCGCCTAAAGAAATAATGGCTGAGAGAATTGACTGTATTATCAAACATGATCAGCTAGAAGAATTACATAAAATTCAAACTCCTATCTTAGTTTTAGTTGGAAGGGAGGATTTTGTTACACCTGTATACTATTCAGAGAAAATTGCATCCTTAATTCCTGAGTCTGAATTAAAGATTTTTAATAAAGGTGGGCACTTTATCTATCTTACGTATCCAGATGATTTTAATAATACAGTTCTAAATTTCATTAAACGGAACGAAATTATCTAATAATCCGAGAGACTATTGTTTTGGAAAATCAAGTCATTATTGGGACAGCAGGTCATATCGACCACGGGAAAACATCACTAGTTCGTTCACTTACCGGTACAGAAACAGACCGTTTGAAAGAAGAGAAAGAACGTGGAATAACAATAGACCTTGGTTTTGCAAAGTTCAACTGCGGTGAAATAAATGCAGGAATAGTTGATGTTCCTGGCCACGAAAAATTTGTAAAGAATATGCTTGCGGGTATTGGTGGTATAGATATAGTTATGCTCGTAATCGCCGCAGATGAGGGAGTTATGCCACAAACAAGAGAACATTTATCAATTTGCGAATTACTGGGAGTAGAACATGGTCTCATCGTGATCACTAAATCTGATTTAGTGGAAAACGAATGGATTTCTTTAGTTGAAGATGATTTGAGAGAATTTGTAAAAGAAACTTTTCTACACGAAAAACCTATCCTTCAAGTATCCTCAGAAACAGGAGAAGGTATGAATGAACTCAAACATACATTAAATAATCTTATTTCTGAGGTTAATCCTAAAGATCAAAATGGTGTTTTTCGGATTCCTATAGATAGAGTTTTTACAATGCATGGTTTTGGTGTAGTTGTAACAGGAACACTTTTTAGTGGACAAGTAGATACAGGTGATACTATTGAAATTTATCCGACAAAGAAACAAGCAAAAATAAGAGGAATGCAAGTCCATGGCGAATTAGTAAATAAGTCAACTGCAGGTTTTCGGACTGCTGTAAATATACAAGGAATTGAAAAAACCAAATTGGAAAGGGGAAATGTCTTAGGATTTCCTGAAGAAATGCATTCTACTTATATGATTGATGTATCCCTGCAACTTCTTAAAAGTGCTTCTAACCCACTTAAAAATCGAGCTCGTGTTCGCTTTCATTCAGGGACCACGGAAGTTATGGGAAGAGTCATTATTTTAGAAAAAGAATTAATAAATCCAGGCGAAAAAACTTTTTCACAGATAAGACTCGAAAAATCAATAACTGTTCTTCCTAGAGATCATTTTGTAATTAGGAGTTATTCACCTATGACTACGATCGGTGGAGGAGAAATTCTAGACGTAGACCCTCCAAAACTAAAAAGAAATAAAAAAGAATCTAAATCTAGATTTGAATTTTTTGAAAAAAGTTCAGATAAACAAAGATTAAAAAAAATTATTGAAGAAAATGGAATATCTGGTTCAAGTCTATCTGAACTTTCGGGAAGAGTTCCTCAAACAATTAGCAAAATACGAACTCTCATTACAGAATTACAAGACAAAAAAGAAATATTGATTACAGATTTAGATTCTGGTCTTTCGGTAGAGAAAAACGAATTTGAAAAATTCAAAAAAGACTTAGAAAATGAAATTAAAAATTTTCACAAAAAAAACCCTTTAAAATCAAGTGCTCCCAAAGAAGAAATTAGGAGCAGATTAGGAAAAATAAATGAAAAGATTTTTTCTATAGGGTTAAAAGATTTAAAGAAAATAGGAATTATTGATGAGGATCAGACAACTGTCAAAATATCTTCACACACTATAGTCCTTGATACAGAACAAGAAATTTTATGCCAAAAAATTGAAGCTATTTTTTTGAATGCTGAATTTAAACCTCCATCTTTTAAAAATATCATCTCAGATCAACAATTAACAGAAAAAAAACTTACTGAAATCATTCAAATTTTAGTAAGTGAAAAGAAGTTAATTATTTTAAAAGGAGATTTAGTTTTCCATTCAAAATCTATAGACAATGCGCGTTCGGAATTAGAATCCTTTATCCTTCAGAAAAAGGAAATCACCGCATCTGAATTTCGTGATCTCCTTGGAATTTCAAGAAAATTTGCAATACCAATTTTAGAACATTTTGACATTATGAAGATAACGGTCAGAGTGGGAGATAAACGGATAATTAAAAAATAATGGAAAATAAATTTCAAAAAATACGAAAAGATATTCCTGCTTTAGAAAAACAAATCTATGTGAATTGGGGAGGAGCAGGTCCTTCACCCAGAAAAATAGTCAACAAGATCACCAACTTTTTAGAATGGGAGTCTAAGATTGGTCCATTTCATCCAAAAGTTAGAGAGAAATCAATAGAAATGAAACAAACTTTACGAAATACAGTTGCAGAAGTTTTCAAATCTTCTCCAGACGAAATTGCTATTACAGACAATACAACTACTGGAATCAATATTGCCGCATCTGGAATTGATTGGAAAAAATCTGATGAAGTAATAGTAACTAATGAAGAACATCCAGGTGGTTATTTACCCTGGATAGTATGGGCTAAAAGAAAAAAAATTAAAATCCTTGTAATGGAGATTGGAAAATCAGACGAACAATTAATACATAACCTAAATCGTACAATAACTATACATACAAAAGTTGTATGTATAAGTCACATTTCTTGGCTCACTGGAAAGGTTTTACCCATCAAATTAATTTCAAAGATATGTAAAAAACATAATATTTTACTTGTAGTAGATGGAGCACAATCTATAGGCCAAAAAGAAATAAATATACCAAATACGGGTGCAGATATTTATACTATTTCTGGACAAAAGTGGCTTATGGGACCTCAAGGTACTGGAGCACTATATATAAGAAAAAAAAAATTGCGAAATATTCTACTATCTAGAGCTGCATATGGAACTGCAAGAATGAAGAATCTTAACAAGTTGTCATTTATTCCCTTTTCAACAGCAAAAAAATTTGAAAGTGGTACTATGAATATCGGTCTTATTGCTGGATTAACAGAAAGCTTGAAACTATATCATGAACTTAACCCATCAAAAATAGAGAATAGAATTAAGACTTTAACAAAAAAACTCATACGATTATTACAAAATCATGAGAAAATTGAAATTCTTTCTCCAATAGAGAAAATTGATTCTGGAATAGTTTCTTTTTCTATCAAAGGCGTTCCAACTCCCGAAATAGTTAAACTTCTCTTAAAGAAAAAAATTATATTGCGTGAAGTAGAATCGACACCTTCCTCAGTCAGAATTTCAATACATTACGTAAATACAGAAAAAGAAGTAGAAGAAATTGCTTCTGTTATAGATGAGATCTCAATAAACAAAAAGGCGGCAAGATAAACTCACCGCCTCATGATTTTCTTGAAATTATAAATTAATTCATTTTAATAGAGAGTTCTGTTTTCCCACTTGATTTAACTGTTACCATTTGTTCTTTTTTCCCTAGTTTTTCGTGCCAAATTTTAATTTTATATTGTCCAGCCGGAACATCTGATATTTCAAATTTACCATTTTTCCCAGTCACAGAAATATAAGGATGTTTAGAAACCGCTACATAGCCAACCATCCAATTATGGACATCACACGTTATTTTTACTATCCCAGGCTTAGAAAAGAATCTCTTACTCATTTTTAATTTTTTCTTAAATTTTGGCTGTGCAATGTTTGCAGTCTTGTTTCCTGTTTTTCCAGGATAAGTATGAATATTATGAAGAATTTTATCACTATTTTTAATAGTCAATTTTCCTCTTACTTTCATTACAACTACCCTAGGCAGATAAATACACCCCTTCTGATCTATTACAACTTTTTTCATTTTTTTGGACCACTTCTTTTTTTTCTTTACTCCTTCGATAGAAACTACTGCATACTGAACTCCACCGTTTTGAACAAGAAGACTTTGATCATAAATAGCTTTCTTTGCACATACTTTCTTGTCTTTGTTCACAGAAAGTTTTTTTGCACTGGGAACTTTACCATCAAATTTGATTACACCAGAAACAGTACCAGCACTCACTAAACCTATTTGTGAAAAAAAGAAAATCGCCGATAGTAGAAAGAAGAAACTACGAGTAAAAATCTGCATTTCCATTACCTTTCAAATTAAAATCAAAAGAAAAGAACAATTAACATGATTCTAAACAACTTATAAAAAGATTCAATAGTTAATGAAACATAATTCTTATTTCTATATCCTTTTATAATTTGTTATTCATAAGTAGAATACATGTAGAAAAATAAAATTTTGAATTACGAGGTAAAAAAATGTCAGGGGAAAAAACAAATATTAAAGTCCCAGAAACTTTGGAAGGTTGGGCAATTTTGCATAAAATTTACAAGGTAAAATGGGATGAGTGGGGATTAAATTCTGATGTTAGATTAGTAGACCAGCTTTGCGAAACCTTAGAACACCATAACAAATCAGAAAGTGGTCAATCTGCTGTCTTTTCAATTATTGGACATAAAGGGGATTTACTATTTTTACACTTTCGAAAAACACTCGATGAATTAAATGAACTTGAACGATATCTTAATAAATTAGAAATTTTTAAATACATGGAAGAAGCTACTTCATATGTTTCCTTTCTAGAACTAGGTCTTTATGAAATGACTTTAAAATTGCATAAAAAATTTACTGACGAAGGTATTAAACTCGGGACTGAAGAGTGGAATGAAAAATGGAAGTTAGCACTTGAATCAGAAAAAGAAAGAATGCTTGGTCGATTATATATGGATATCCCTGACGAAAAGTATCTTTGTTTCTATCCTATGAATAAACTAAGAGGAGAAGAGAAAAACTGGTATGCATTAGATATTCAAGAAAGACAAGCATTAATGAGAGAACACGGTTTTGTTGGAAGAAAATATGCAGGAAAAGTCAAACAAATTATTACGGGCAGTATTGGGTTTGATGACTGGGAGTGGGGAGTATATCTTTTCTCGCAAGATCCACTTGTATTCAAAAAATTAATCTACGAAATGAGATTTGATGAGGCAAGTATTTGGTATGCAGAATTTGGTCCTTTTTATATAGGACTTAGAAAAGAATTAAATGAAATGTCAGATTTTTTTAATATTCCCTCATTCCTTATTAACAAAGATTAATGAAAAAAATTCTTATTGCTGGTTGTGGTTACGTAGGCAATGAACTTGGAGAAAGACTAAGTTCACAGGGACATGAAGTATGGGGTATTAAAAGAGAAATCAATTCAATTCATCCATCTATCCAATCAATTTCTGCTGACTTAAGTAAAAAAGACACCTTGCAAATTCTTCCAAAAGATATTGATTATGTTTTTTATATGCCATCTCCCGGGGCAAGAAAAGAAAATGTGTATAACAATGTTTTTCTTAAAGGCATCAGAAATTTAGTTGAATGTATCGAAGAAAAGAAATATGACATTAAAAAGATTTTTTTCATTTCAAGTACTTCTGTATATGCGCAAAATTCTGGAGAATGGATAGACGAAAACTCTTCAACAAAACCAAAATCTTCTACGGCAAAGATAATTCTTCAAACGGAAAATTATCTTCTAAATAATTACTTTAAAACCACTATAGTAAGATTTTCTGGCATTTACGGACCTAGACGAACAGGGTTCTTAAATAAAATGATTAATGATGGCAAAACGTTTTCACATAATCGATTTACCAATAGAATTCACAGAGATGATTGCGCAAACGCACTAATTCACTTAATGAATTTACCTAATTCTGAAAATATTTATCTGGTTTCAGACAATGAACCTACAGATCTTTCTGAGTTAGCAAAATGGATTATAGAAAAAAAGGGATTTGAAAATGAAGGACTTAAGTACTTAACAAAAATCGAGTTCGATAAAACAAAATCAAATAAAAGATGCTCAAATAAAAAATTAATAGATTCAGGATATAAATTTTTATTTCCTAGCTTTCGTGAAGGATACAAAACAATAATTTAGTATCTTTACTTATTCAAATTCAATAATATATTTATATCTTTCCTTAGTTTACGTAATTGTTCCTTATCATTACTCATATAATATCCACGAACTCTGGATTCTTGATCTATCAATACAAAACGGAAACTATGCAAAATACTTCTTTTTTTCTGATGATCTGGATGATGCGCATATGCATTCGGCAAAAAAGAAGCATTATTTAAAAATTCAAAAAAAGAAGACATTTTTTTCTGTTTTTTATATAAAGCAATGTCTGCGCTTAATCCAAGTCCAGATTTCACTAAATTATGTATCTCTGATTTTTCTCCTGTGAGAAAAAACCATTTTTTAAAGTTTGCATTAAACCGTTTTCCATATTTTTGGAGCACATTAGAAGTATCAAATTTAGGATCAATAGTTACAGAAAATTGTGAAAAGAGTTTTTCCTTCAAAAACTCTTTTTGTAATTTAGACATTTCGGATGATTGCAAAGGACAAGTATCATTACATTGGGTAAAGATTAAATCTGCAACCCAAATTTTTCCTTTTAAATTTTTCTCCGTAAAAATAAGATTTGATTGATCTATTAGGGAAAAATTAGAAACATCTTTAAAAGTAGGAAGAAGACTATTTTTCTGTTCACAACCAACGACCAAAAAAAATAGAAAACTCAAAAAAACGTACGAGAAAAAATAATTTTTCTTTATAGTACTTTTTCGCAATTTAAATGCCTTCCTTAGTATTTCTATGTCGGTGAATGTTCATCGAAACTAAAAGAGCAACGAAACACAAAAATGAGAAAAACAAAAATGTTTTCTCTACCCCATAGGCCTCAGCAACTAATCCTGCAATTAAAGGTGATAAAATAGAACCAACTTCATTGACACTATATAACAATCCAATTGAACTGGCTCTATTGTCCTCTTCTACCACTTTCGTGGCTACTGACAAAATAAGGCCTTGTGTAGGATTTAGGGTCCCAGCAAGTAAAATAATAAATATGAAAGATAAAAGAATTGAAAGATTAAATGATAAAAATACTAATGACATAGAAGCAATCATCATCATCAAAGAGAGATATAATGTTTCACGATCTCCTTCTGCAATCTTCCCCCAAAAAATAGAACTGACAGTTCCTATTAAAAAATAGAGTGTTAGAACCCACCCTATAGAAGTAACATTAAAACCAAGACTTTCTGCAATCCAGATAGGCAAAAATGTCATAATTCCTCTAAGACCCATCACTCGACAACTTGATAGTAGAAGAATGAGCATTAATATTTTATTATGAAATAATTGAGAAAATGTTCTCTTTACCTCATTCTTTAATTGTTTCTTCTCTCTAGAAAAATCAGTAAAACTAAACCAAATAACTAAGGAAAATATAACTCCGGGAAGAACAAAAAACTGAACTGCAGTTCTCCAATCACCAAAGTAAACTGTTAACCAACCTACAAGAACAGGAGTAAAAATACTGCCAAAATCTCCTCCAGCCTTAAAAATACTCATATGAAAAGAAAGTTTTTTTGTCGCTTCTCTTGCAAGTAACGCTACAGCTGGAGGATGGTAAGCAGAACTACCAATTCCACTAAGAAAAACCAAAAAAAGCAAAACGAAATACGATTCAAGAAAACCAAAGAAAATTAAAGGTATTGCGCTAATGACAAGCGATAGGCATAAAATAAGCCTATGCCTGTTTAAGTAATCTGCAAAAAAAGAAATCGGAAATTGAAATATGCCACATGCAAATGAATAAATAGATACAATTAATCCAGTTTCAAAATAACTCAATTTAAAATCAAGTAGTATAAGAGGCAAAATTGGAGTCAGAACCCTAGCATAGACTGAATTGACCGCATGACTACCCGACAATAAAAAAACACTTTTAAGATAAGAAGATTTCATAAGATTGAAAATTCTAGAGGAGAAAATAAACTTCTTTAAATTAAGTTCAAATTAAGAAGCAAAAAAGAAAAAATGGTGCCACGGGGCGGAATCGAACCACCGACACGAGGATTTTCAGTCCTCTGCTCTACCGACTGAGCTACCGTGGCACACAAAAACTTTTTAAATCATGAAAAAAGTAGTATTCAAAAAAATAATTCTAGGTCCATCAAAAAATAGCGTCAAGCACAGATAAAATTAAAGTATTTAAAAATTAACATTGCAAATAATACTTCTTTCAATCAAATTATGAAATTAGTTTCTAGCAAAAACTTTTAACCCTAAAAAAGAGAGATTTTTTGAATAAAAAAATACTACCTTTAGGAAAATTAGATCACACTCTATTAGAAGAATTTTTAGATGACATTGAAGGTCATCCCCGTCTAATAGTAGGACCAAAAGTTGGAGAAGATGCGGCTGTAATTGACATCGGGGCAAAATACCTTATTGTAAAATCAGATCCAATTACATTCACCGATGAAAAAATAGGATGGTATGCAGTTCATATTAACGCTAATGATATTGCTTGCATGGGAGCAAAACCTAAATGGTTTCTCATTACTCTTTTAATGCCAGAAGGGAAAACTTATAAATCCACAATAAAAGATATATTCAAAGATATTAAAAAAGCGTGTAAAGAACTTGGAGTAACTATTTGTGGAGGTCATACTGAGATAACGAAAGGTTTAGACCGACCTATTTTATGTGGACAAATGCTGGGTGAAGTAGGAAAGACTAAACTTATACAGGGCTCAAAAGCAAAAAAAGGTGACTCGATCTTAATGACTCAAAAGATACCGATAGAAGGTTCTGCAATTTTGGCTAATCATAAAAATAAAAAATTACTTAAAACAATAGATAAAAAATTACTTAAAAGAGCTGGAAGATTTTTGGAAAAACCTGGTATCAGTGTAGTTGAAGCAGCTATTACAGCAGCAAAAACAGGTTATATACATTCTATGCATGACCCTACAGAAGGTGGACTAGCAACCGGAATCCATGAGCTTGCTTTTTCCTCAGATTTAGGAGCGTTAGTCAACTATGAACTAATTCCCATCTATAAAGAAGGAATAGAAATTTGTAAAGCATTGAATATTAACCCTTTAGGATTAATTACTTCAGGAACTCTTCTTCTAACTACAAGTGAAAAGAATGAAGAAAAAATTATAAAAACACTCAAAGATATAGATATAAAGACAACTAGAATTGGAAAATTAGTTGATAAAAAATTTGGCATGAAAATAAGAGTAGGAAATAAAACTAAAGATTTACCATTTTTTCAAATGGATGAAATATCTAAAGTAATATAAGGAAATGTCCTACGGAGAAATAAAGTGAATATTGGAATATTGCTCGATTTTGATGGAACTATAACAAAACCTGTTTTTAATTGGCCGGCCATGAAGACAGAAATGAATCTTCCAAATGAGGATGTATCAATTTTGGATTATATCTCTAGTGCAAATCAAAAAGATGCCATTAAGATAGAAGAAATTCTAGAACGTTACGAAATAGAAGCAGCTCTTAAAGCTGAATTAAATGATGGAGCTAGTGATTTAATTAATTTCTTAAAAGACAAACAAATTCCACATGCTATTGTTACCAATAATGCAAAAAGACATATTTCAAAAATGATGGAAATTTTGAATCTTGACTTTAAAAAAATAGTGACGAGAGATGTAGGGTTTTGGAAACCAGATCCTAGACAGGTTATTGCAGGTGCAAATTTAATCGAAATTCCAACACCTCAGTGCCTTTTTATCGGTGATGGACAATACGATATGTATGCAGCAACTAAAGCAGGAATGATTGCTATACATCTCTCAAAGTCAAAAATACTTGAGTGCGACTATCAAATTGAAAATCTAATTGATGCAATTCCTATAATTTCTAGTTTTCTAAATAGATTTTAAATTTAAAATAAACTTGAAGCTGACAGCTTAGTGATATTAATAAAACTATCGGGGAAAAGACCCAGATAAAGGGTCATAGACAAGAGAATGACTAAAGTACAGATTAATGAGGTAGAACGTGAAAATTCAAAAGGAACATTAGGGTCCTTTGCAGGTTCCATGAACATTACCATAATAACTCGTCCATAATAGTACATAGAAATTGCACTTGTGAGAATTCCAATCACTGCTAACCAATAAAATTCATTTTGAATTGCTGCAGCAAAAAGATATAACTTTCCTACGAAACCCGCCGTTGGTGGAATACCCGCCAAAGAAAGAAGAAAGACTACAAAGCACATTCCAAACCAGGGATGGGATTGACCTAATCCACGCCAATCTTCTATCTGATCGCCTCTTTTTCCTTCCTGACACATCCAAATTAACATTCCAAAAGCACCTAAATTTGTAAATAAATAAATTCCTAAATAAAACAATACTGAACTTACATTAAAATCACTGAAAATATATTTCCCGTTACTAATTGAAAAGCACGAGACAAAACCCATCAGGATATACCCTGCATGGCTCATACTTGAATACGCTAGCATACGCTTTAAATTCTTCTGAGCAATTGCAGCGACATTACCCCATATCATGGTTGCAGCAGCTAAAACCCAAAAAAGAACAGTCCATCTTGTACTCAAAGTAGGTAAAACAATAATAAAAAGTCGAACCATAACTGCCATCGCAGCCGCCTTTACGGCAACAGACATAAATGCAGTTACAGTTGTTGGAGCTCCAGTGTATGCATCAGGTAACCACATATGAAAAGGAGCAAGCGCCATCTTAAATGCAAAACCACCAACCAGTAATATAACTGATAGAATCAAAACTGGCTGAGATACAATAGAATTTACATTTGAGCTTGAAAGAACTTTAGCGATAGCGGTAAAAGATGTGTTTCCAGTGTAACCGTATAATAATGCGATCCCATACAACAAAATTCCAGATGCAAAAGCCCCCATAAGAAAATACTTAAAACCTGCTTCTCTACTTAAAACATCATTTCTCATAAAAGCAACTAAGACATAAATACTTATACTCATGGTTTCAATGCCAAGATATAAAGTCATTAGATCATTAGCTGAAACTAAAACCAGCATTCCAAATACAGAGAAAAGTAGCATGGCGTAAAATTCACCATAATTAATTTTTTCAACTTTGATATAATCAATCGACATTAAAACTGTAAGTGCCGCACATATCAAAATAGTAGACTTTAAAAAAACACTGAAATTATCAACTATATAAAAATCACTGAAAGTGGTTTTTGGACCAATATTCCATTGGGTTAGAGTGAAATAAAGTACAACAATTATTCCAATTAAACTAACTGCACCAACCAGAGATTTTTTTTCCGGTGAAACAAATAAATCAAAAATAAGAACTATTCCAATCAAAATCGCAAGACTAATCTCTGGAAATGCTAACGAAAACAATATGTCCGGTATTACTACCTGCTGCATAATCTTTAGTACTCCTATTTACTTAAAACTTAGTTTTTAACAGAAACCTTTGAAATACGATCTTGTATAATTGCAACTTTCTTACTCGCTTCATTCTGATCTACTATTTTTACAACTCTTTTAAGACTAGCCTCCATTTTGTTAATAAATGGTTTAGGATAGAGACCAATCCAGAACATTAAAATAACTAAAGGAGCCAAGTAAAGAATTTCTCTTAAATTACAATCTGGAAGATTTTGATTTTTTGGATTTTCCAACTTCCCAAAAAATACCCTTTGAAATAACCACAACATATATGCAGCACCAAGAACAATTCCAATTACTGCAAAAGCCGCGTAAACATAACTTTTCTTAAATGCTCCAATAAGAATCAGAAACTCACCCACAAAGCCATTTAACCCTGGCAGTCCTATACTACTTAACATTGTTATAGCAAAAATTACGGTAAATATTGGCATTTGCTTTGAGAGTCCACCGTATTCAGAAATTTCGCGTGTATGTCTTCTTTCATAAACAATTCCAACAAGTAAAAAGAGTGCACCAGTGCTTATACCATGATTAATCATTTGTAATTGACCACCTATTAGCCCCTGTTCATTTAATGCAAAAACTCCCAGCATAACAAATCCCAGATGACTGACTGATGAGTAAGCTACAAGCTTTTTAATGTCAGTTTGGGCCATCGCTACTAAGGCTCCATATATAATCCCGATGATCGACAGAAGTACCATAAAAGGCACAAAAAGTTGCGTCGCCTCTGGAAGAAGGGGTAACACAAATCGAACAAAACCATATGTTCCCATTTTCAATAGAATTCCAGCAAGAATTACGCTCCCAGCAGTAGGTGCCTCCACGTGCGCGTCAGGCAACCACGTATGAAAAGGAAACATTGGAACTTTGATAGCAAAACCAATGAAAAAAGCAAGAAAAATCCAAACCTGCAAACTTAATGGGATCTTTGGTCCCACAACATATAATTCGGTTAAACTGAAAGTTAAAGTACCAGTGCCTGATTTCATATTAAAGAAATATAAAGCAAGGATTCCTAGAAGCATTAAAACACTTCCAAAAAGAGTATAAAGAAAAAACTTTATAGCAGCATAGAGTTTTCTTGTTCCACCCCAGATACCAATCAAGAAATACATTGGAACTAATGTCACTTCGAAGAAAACGTAAAATAGAAAGATATCAATTGCTAGAAATGTCCCAAGCATGCCAGTTCCTAGCAAAAGCAAACAAACATAATATTCTTTTTCACGTTCTTTAATGGCAGTAAAAGAACAAACAATAGAAATTAACATTGTTAGCGTTGTTAAAAGAATCAAAAGTACACTAATTCCGTCTACCCCTAAATAATAACTAACCCCTATGGAAGGGATCCAACTTGCCTTTTCAACAAACTGAAATCCTGCCTCAGAATCATTGAAGTTTGTCCATAAAGGAAGAGATATAAGAAAATCGAGAAATGCGACACCAGTAGCAAACATCTTGATTGTTTTCACTTGCTCTTTTTTTATAAAGAGCATAATGATAATTGCTCCCAGTAAAGGAAGAAAAATTATCAGCGAAAGAAGTGGAAGATTATTCATAATATCTTAGACCCCCAAAACCTACTATTGTAAAAGATAAGCACTTAACATTAAGAAAACACCTAAAAGCATTGCAAGCAAATAATTCTGCACCATGCCAGACTGTAAAAATTTAAAAACTTGGCTAAAGAAACGAACAAAATTAGCAACTCCGTTCACTGCACCATCAACTGTACGTAAATCGAAAAGAGAAGAAACACGACTCGTTAAAACTGTTACAAGAGTACTACCATTAACCGCGCCGTCAACTACTTTAGAATCAAAATTCCACAAAAACTTCATTAATCGATAAATTGGTTCAACAATATATTTCTGATAAAACTCATCTATGTAATACTTGTTAAGTAAAATTTTATATAACCCTGGGAACTTTTGTTGTATTTGATCAGGCATTTTTGATTTTTTTCCATACATACTCCAAGCAATCACAATACCTCCAACAGCGATAAAAATGGCAAGTATAATTAAGTACATAGCCTCTGGTCCATGATGACCTCCGGCTTCTCCCGAAGCTGCATGAGCTGAAGAAATCAAATTAAAAGAGGAGTGATGACTGACGTGAGACATTTTAGCGAGAGAAGGAGCTAGAAAATCATGAATCCATCCCTTTTCTGGTGGAAACCCGGGAATAATTCCTCCAAAAATACTTAAAACTGCAAGTATAATTAATGGTATTGTCATTGCGGGAGGAGATTCATGAATATGTTCCCTAGCATGAGAGTCTACTCTCATCTCTCCATGAAAAGTCATAAAAATCAGTCTAAACATATAAAAAGCAGTCATTAATGCTGCTATAGAACCAACTATCCATACAAAAGTATGTCCAGAGAAAAAAGCATTAGCTAAAATTTCATCTTTACTCCAAAATCCTGCAAAAGGCGGAACTCCTGCTATTGCTATTGCACCGATTAGAAAAGTCCAATATGTTATTGGCATCTTAGATTTAAGACCACCCATATATCTCATATCTTGCTGTTGTTCTTCCGGCGCATGATGTAAAGCATGAATTACGCTACCACTACCAAGAAACAAAAGTCCTTTAAAAAATGCATGAGTCATAAGATGGAAAACACCCGCAGTAAATGCGCCAACACCGAGTGCCATAAACATAAAACCTAGTTGACTTACCGTACTATAAGCAAGCACACGTTTAATATCATTTTGCACGAGACCTATAGATGCTGCAAAAATTGCTGTAAGTGCTCCTATAACAGCGATAACTTCTAAAGCCAAAGCTGCATCAACATATATAGGACTTGTTCTCGCAACCATATAGACACCAGCCGTTACCATTGTAGCCGCATGAATTAGAGCACTAACGGGAGTAGGTCCTTCCATAGCATCAGGCAACCATACATAAAGGGGAATTTGTGCACTTTTCCCCATCGCACCAATAAAAAGAAGAAGCCCAATAATAGAAGCATAAGTAGTTTCAACACCAAGAATATTGATATTTACGGCAAATTTCGATGTTGATTGTGACACTTCTTGGTAAGTGAGAGTATCTGCTAACATCCAAATCAAAAACATTCCTAGCAAAAATCCAGCGTCTCCAATTCTGTTTACAATAAATGCTTTTTTCCCTGCATCAGAAGCAGATTTTTTCTCATACCAAAAGCCAATAAGCAAATAACTACATAAACCAACACCTTCCCAACCGACAAACATCACCAGGTAGTTATCACCAAGCACGAGGAGAAACATAGAAAGCATGAATAAATTTAGATATGTGAAAAATCTAGAAAATCCGGGATCACCATGCATATATCCAATTGAATACAGATGAACTAAAAAACCTACTCCTGAGACCACCAAAAGCATAATTGTACTTAACGGGTCAATAAGAAAACTTAGTGAAACACTAAAACTTCCAGCCTGAATCCAGTCCCAAAGATGAATAGTGTGTTTTCCACCTGCACCAAAAATCATTTCATTTGCAATCAAAATCACAACTAATAAAGACAATCCAGCCATTAGTGTTGCTACATAACCAGATTTCTCCCCTAATCGTTTCCCAAAAAAACCATTAATGAGAACACCTACAACAGGAAACAGAGGAATTAACCATGCATTTGAAATCATTTCTAGTTACCTACCATTTTAAAAGATTTACTTCATCAACATTCATAATAGTTTTATCACGATTCAAAGAAATCAAAATTGCCAATCCAACAGCAGCCTCACAGGCAGCAACCGCAATTACAAAAATTGCAAAAACCTGTCCAGAAAGATCGGCCCACTGTCTAGAAAAACCAATTAAAGTAACA
>CAYWAX010000019.1:0-17220 GCA_964456425.1 uncultured Nitrospinaceae bacterium
AGTACAAAATAAAATAAATGGTTTTTCAGAATATGGAATAGAAACAGTTGCCCCGATTTGTAGAAGAGGAGTTTTAATTGATGTAGCAAGATATTTTGATAAGGAAATCTTAGAACCAGGAAGAGCGATTGGAAGAGATGATCTTTTGAAAGCAAGTGCTTCTCAGGGCACTGAGATAAAATCAGGAGATGTAGTCCTTATAAGAACAGGACATATGCAAATCTGGCCTAATAAAGAATTTTATACTCAAAGGGGAGGAGTTCCAGGTATTAATCTTGATGCAGCAAGATGGCTGAGCGATCAAGGGATTGCCATGGTTGGTTCAGATAATTTTGGGGTAGAGGTTATGCCCAATCCTTCAATTCCTGTGCACTGTCATATGCTAGTAGACCATGGTATACATCTGATTGAGATTTTAATGCTTGAAGAATTATCGCAAACAAGAACTTATGAATTTTTGTTCGTTTGTTTACCTCTAAAATTAAGAGGTGGAACAGGTTCCCCAGTACGACCTGTTGCAATTGTTTAAATGTTTAGGATGAAATATTTTCTTTTAAAGAAAGCATCGAATTTAAAAATTCTTTTGTTACCTTAATAAATTCGTTCGGGTCATCAATATATACATGATGGTGTGCACCTTTGATGATTTTGATTTGTACATTTTTTAAGTTTTGTTTTGCCCATTCAATATCTTCTGATGTAATTCTGTCAGAAAGTTCTCCAATAACTAGTAGTCCAGGTACATTTAAATTTAACCATCCTTTGACTAAGTCCGAACCGCCTCGTTTGGAGTGAAAAGAACGGTCTGCTTTTAATAACCAGGTCCCATCTTGTAACTGACGAACGCTATGTTTTGCTATGTGTTCTAAGTGTTCTTTTTTGGCTTTACCAGAAGCGGGAATCATTCTGAATTTTTTTATAAATAATTCGAGTGAGGCCCAAGGACGGCTTGGTCTACTGCCAAAAGCATTCATTTCTTTAAGAATTCTTTCGTTAATATGGAACGGTGAATCAACAACGATCATAGAAGTAATATTTGGAGATTTTGAAGCAGTTAGTCGCAAAGAAATTCCACCGCCCATTGAATGGGCTAGAAGAAAAGGTTTCTTGTTTGTTTCTTTGTAGGCCCAATCTATCCAAAATTCCAAATCTTTTGCAAAATCATCATAGGAGTAGTCTTCTGCCCAGTCACTGTCCCCGTGTCCTCGTAGGTCCATTGCTACCGGTCTGAAATTGTCGGTATAATGAGGCGCAACGAAATCCCACCATTTCGCATGAGCGGCGGCTCCATGAACTAATAAAAGGATAGGTTTTTTATCGCCGCCATGATCTATTCCGTGTAGTTTTATCCCATCTCTTTCTAAAAAGAATTCTTCTGTCATTACAATAATCTCTCCAAGTCTGTGTTTGAAAATACAGTTGCTTTTAGAATGAACTTTTACTCTTGAAGCAGTTTTTTCTTTTACTTTATGTGTCTTGAGTATCTTCTAATTCTCTTCTTTTTTCTACGTGACTTTTGTATTCGTCCAATGTTGTTTCATCAAATAAATCCGGTCCTCTATGATACGCTGAACGTGAGATGAGGTGTGCTGCAACTGGAGCAGTTATGAAAAGGAAGAAAATTGCTAGGAGGGCCTGTGTAGTAACGTCTAATGTTTGAAAAGATAAGATTGTGGAAAGAAGTATACCACCTAAGCCCAATGTAGTCGCTTTTGTTGCTGCGTGCATCCTTGAATAAACGTCTGGAAGACGAATTAAACCTATACTTGCTACTAACATAAAAAATGCACCGATAAACATAACTGTAACCGTTAAAATTTCAATCAATTATTTTCCCCCGGTCGTGAAATTTCGCATATAGTGTTGTTCCAACAAAGCTTAAAATTGTAAGGGTGAGAACAACAATCACAAATATTTTATTTCCAGAGTAAATTGCGTAAAGAGCAATAATTCCTTTTCCGTTTGTAACTATAGTATCAGCTGCAATAACTTTATCTGCAGTTGTGGGACCTTTGAAAAAGCGATATAGAGCTATAAAGACAGATATCACTAACATAATGATTGAAATCTGAATCGTTACTTCGATCATTCGAATGCTCCTACAATAGGGTCTTCAAGTCTTTTTTGGATTCTAATTTTCATTTCTTTCAGATCTTTTGAATCAAGAGTGTGTACATAAATTATTTTAGATTCGTCTGAAACATCTATGCTAAGCGTCCCAGGAGTTAAAGTGATTGAGTTTGCTAGTGAAGTTATTCCTAAAGGTGATTTGCAACGAGTTTTAAATGCAAAAATTCCAGGTTGTATAGAAAGATTCGGTCTTATGACAATTATCATGACTTGTATATTTGCTATTATTAATTCCCATAAAAAACTTAAAACGAATCTTAAGGTGTAAACCAAACGTAAAATATTCTTTTCTTTTTTCTCATTTCTCCTTATCAATTTTTTCTTGTGTTCATAACTCTTCCACAAAAAAAGTATGATAAGAATTGCAATAATAATACCTGTAAAAAAGTCACTCAAATTTCCTGTGCCTCGCATTAATATCCAAATAGCGGCTATCGATATTGTTAAAGTTGCTATAGGCAAAGTATTTCTCCTAAATAATGGACTTCATAGCATTAATATAAAGTTGCGGATTTGAAATTTGCTCAGAAACCATACTAGCCCAATCGTAAAGCCAAGTTGCACCGATCCCAAAAACGACAGCAAACATGGTTAGAATAGTAACGCATACATACATTGTTGGAGGAGCATTTTTAAGGTTATTTTTTGCTTCTCCCCATGCCATTCTTTGATAAGTTTTGAAATTATAAAATAGAGAAATAATACCTAAAATTAAGGCTAAAGAGGTTATGAAAGTAAATCCAGAAGAAAAGCCCGCTTGAAAAATAAATATTTTTGCAAAAAAACCATTCAAGGGTGGAATGCCGGCTAAAGACATAAAACTAATAAGCATTAAAATACTTAGAAAGGGGGTTTTTTTCATTAATCCGCCCATTTCATCTAAGTCCTCCGTTCCTGTAATTTTATAGTTAATGCCCGCAGCCAGTAAAATCGAGCTTTTCAGGTAAGAGTGTACAACTATGAAAAAAATAGTTGCTGTTAAGGCAGGAGGCGATAGAAATGCTATTCCTAGACTGATAAATCCAAGTTGATTGATTGTGCTGTATGCAAGAATACGTTTTAAGTTTTTTTGGGGAAGAGTCCCGAAGGCACCGATAAAGATTGTGAGAATTGCAAAAAACAAAAGAACATGTTGGAAGTAAAAAAATTGTTTTATAAAGATTAATGTTTGACAACGTATAATGGCATAAATACCCACTTTTACTAGCACTCCTGCAAGGATAGCACTTACTGGTGTATGTGCAGTAGAATGAGCAGATGGGAGCCAGAGATGCATAGGGAAGATAGCTCCTTTAACACTGAAGACTAATACAAAAATCAAAGCAGTAATTATAATCATTGGATTATAATCTAGAGTGGATAGTTTTATTGACAAGTCAGCCATATTTACGGTACCAACTTGTGCATATATAAAAGAAATTCCTGCTAAGAAAAAAGCAGATGCTACTAAATTTATACATGTGAATTTGAAAGACATTTCTAATTGTTCGAGGGAGTGATAGCAGGCTAATAAAGCGTATGTCGAAATAAGTAAAACTTCAAAGAAGACGAATAGATTGAATAAATCTCCAGTAAGAAAACACCCCTGAATACCCATAAGAAGAAAATGGATAAGTGGTTGAAAAATTTTCAAATTGTTTTCTTTAGTGAAATAACTTTTAGAATATAAAACGCAGATACCAATAATTGAAGAGGAAATACAAAGCATAGTAGATGAGAGTTTGTCAGCGATCAGGATAATGCCATAAGGGAATGGCCAAAGACCCATCTGATGGGTATAGATGTTTCCTTCCATTATATTAAAAAATAGGATGGCTGATAGCGTGAAATTTATGAATAAGGATGCAAAGCTAATTTTTTCTTGAAATTTCAATTTACCCACAAGCAAATAAGTTGCAATGCCCGTGATCAGCGGTAATATAACAAAAATGGGAAGTAAATTATTCATCCCTTAAGCCTTCTATATTCATCTATATTGTCTGTTTTGAAATTTCTCTGCATATTTAGTGCAACTGTCAATAAAAAAGCAATAACCGCGAGACTAATAACTATTGCAGTCAAAACCATAGCTTGGGGAAGTGGATCAACGTACATCTGAGGTTGAATTGAAATTTTTTCTACAGGGAGAATGGGTGGTTTTCCGTCTTGAACCCAACCAGATGCCATGATCATCAAATTAGTTGCATGTGATAGCATCGCAAAACCAAGTACTAACTTAATTAATTTTTTCTGTATAATTAAGAAAACACTAACTGTAACAAGAATACCGATGGTTAGGGGTAATATTAGAAACATTTTTCCTCTTCTCTTATGGTTTGTCGGAGCAAAAATTTGTAAAAATAAACATCAAAACACCAACGACCACTAAATAGACACCCACGTCAAAAATGAAGGCAGTAAAAATCTTTATTTCCCCTATCAATACTAAGTTTATCTTGTAGATAGAACTTTTTAGAAAGCCATTGGAAAAGTAACCAAAGAGACCCGTCAATGTTGATATAAGTAGACCTACCATAAAAACATTGTCCCATTTCCAGTCAAATCTTTTTAATGCTTCTTTTGTTCCAAATGCGACCCATTGCAATACAATACCTATTGAAGTCATTATTCCAGCGATAAATCCACCTCCAGGCTGATCATGTCCGTAAAGAAGAATATAGAGGGAGAAAATCATCGTAAGATGGAGCACTATAGGCGCTGTTGTTTGAAGGATCAGTGATCGCAATTAAATTTCCTCATAATTTGAATGATTGCAGAGATTGCAATTCCTGCAATAACTAAAACCGTTATCTCTCCCAATGTATCGTATCCCCTATAGTCTACTATGATTGCGTTTACTACATTTTTAAAACCTGCCAAAGGTTTGCTAGTTTCTAAAAAATAGGTAGAAATGGTATTAAATTCTTTAGAAGTCATACTCAAGAACATTCCAATACATACGGTTGCGCCAATAGAAATAGAGATTAGCCAATCTCTAATTTTATTGGCAATTGTGTTTGTTTCTGGAGAAGAGTCTGGCATGTGATAAAAGACAAGGAGAAAAAGTGCTACTGAAGCAGTTTCAATCATAATCATAGTTAGCGCAAGATCAGGAGCTTTTAGGATCAGGAAAAGTCCCGCAATTGCATATCCGGTTATTCCTAAAGTTAGAATCGCAGGTATTCTTTTGCTGATTAATGCAGTTCCAACGGCACTAATAGATATAAGTAAACATAAGGCTAGTGAAAAATTCATCTCGATAGTATGAGAAGAAATTATAATTTTTTTCCAATCTAAATTGAGACAAACATATAAAATCGTAAGAATAGGAACAATCCACATCCATCGAAGATACTTCCTCAAATTACCGCTTTGTATTAAAAGAAGATATTTCCATGTTCCTTTTTCTACATGATTAATGAAAGCATTATAGATTCGATCAGGACCAAAAATATGAATTTTTTTACTTAATTGATTTAGTAATAAATTGATTTTGTCGAATCTGAGATAACAAAGAATTCCGAGACTAAGCGCGATGGTAGACATAAGTAATTCTAAATTAAATCCATGCCATAGTTTGAGATGTATTTGGTTTGTGATTCCTTTTCCCAATGTTGACATTATAGCTAGATGGAATGTTTTGTTTTCAAATAAATTTGGATAAATGCCAAAAACAAGAACAAACAAAGTTAAAATAGTAGGAGCGATTAGAAAACCAAAACTTGGGTCATGTGGCTTTTTCGGAGGTTTTACATTTTTCTTTTTCCAGAAAACTTCGCCTATAAGTCGCAGGTGATAAAGAACTGTGATTATTCCTCCAACTAAAATTAGTACAGGGAGTCCGAGAGAAGAAAGATTGTCGGTGCCAAATTTCAAGCTTACCGTGTAAAGCATCTCTTTAGTTATAAATCCGCCGGTTGGAGGTGTCCCCATTAAACTGAGGGCGCATACAAGAAGAAGAATATGACAAATTGGCATTGTTGCTTTAAGATTACTTAATTTCCTCACATCCCTTGTTCCACATTCATGGTCAATGATACCTATAACCATAAACATTCCTGCTTTTGCTGCTGCATGATTATAGAGATGCAAAGTACTTCCTGTAATGCTCTCTATTCCACCTAATCCAATAAAAGTAGTTAACATTCCTAATTGACTTATCGTACCATAAGCCAAAATGCCTTTAAGATCGTAAGAGCGGAGAGATAATAAACCTCCCGAAATCATAGTCATTATTCCTAAAGATGGCACTAAGTAATCCCAAAGAAATTCTCCAGACAAAATAGGATAAAATCTAGAAAGCAAAAAAATACCCGCTTTGACCATTGTCGCAGAATGTAAAAAAGCACTGATTGGAGTAGGCGCTTCCATCGCATTAGGTAACCAAATATGAAAAGGCCACTGAGCACTTTTGGTTACGGCACCTAGTATGATTAATAAGGTAGCAAAAGAACCGACCTGTAAAGAATTTCTATTTGAAATGAGGTTTGATATTTCCCATTCTCCGGTTGAATTTCCCAGTAGCAAGAAACCACCTAACATCAAAATACCACCGCTTCCAGTAATTAGAATTGCTTTTGTAGCACCATAATTAGATTCAGATTTTTTAAACCAGAATCCAATAAGAAAAAATGAAGTTATACTTGTAAGTTCCCAGAAAACGAATAAAGAGATTAAATGATTTGAGAAAACTACTCCTATCATTGAACCCATAAACGCAATAAGAAGTGAATAATATCGAGACTGGTCTTCTTGCTTTGACAGATACCAATTTGAGTATAGGATTACTAGGAAAGACATGACAATAATTAGAAAAGCCCATAAAATACTTAGTCCATCGACCATGAAACTTATATTTATATCTGCTTCTGGTACCCAAGGGATCTCATATTTAAGAATTTTGTGTCCTGCTATTAGCCAGTCTTGATGAATATAAAAGAGATTCAATAAGCTTACTAAAGGAACTGTGATTGCATACCAAAAAGTAGCATTCTTGTTTGGTTTCCCGAGAAAAGGAATAAGAATAGCAACAAAGAAAGGAAAGAAAATTAAGATAAACGTTTTCAATTTAATGCCCATGGATGAGCGGAAAACTATAAGGCGGGAAACAATTTATATTGACATAAAATATGATTTTGCATCAAGCTGTATTTTAAAAAAACACATTTATTTTTTTCTTTTAAATTTCTAGTTTGGAGAATTATTTTTGTCTAGTGAAATCACATATCGTATTTTTTCGCTCTGTCAGGGTTGGCGTGAATGTGACGCTTCATTTCTATTATATCTTTCAGATATAGGTAGAAAAGCAAAATTGCCTTACTTTTTTTGGTTGTTAGTCCCAAACAATGATAAATCATCTCCTGTTTTGGTAGACACTGGTTTTATGGAAGGTCATTATAAGAACAGATATTTAGATTATAATGATTATAAAAAGCCAGTAGAACTTCTAAAAAATTTTGATATTAGACCAAGCGATATAAAGAATGTGATTATTTCTCATCTACACTGGGACCACTTTTCGGCGAATCGTATTTATGCATCTGCTACTTTTCATATCCAAAAAAAAGAGATTGATTTTTGGAGAAGCAATTTTTCTGATTACCATTTTTTAAACCATTTTTTAGCAGATTTGAAAGATTTGAAATCGTTAGAGGAAAATAAGCAAATTAAAATTGTAAATGGAGACTTAGATATTTTTGATGGCATTTCAGTACATCATGTTGGTGGACATTCGCCTGGTTTGCAAATTATAAGAGTGAGAACTTTAAAAGGGTGGGCCGTACTAGCGGTAGATTCTGCCTATGTTTTTCGTAGTTTTGAATCTATGATTCCTCCTGGGATTCATGTACACGTAGACGAAGCTTTAGCCGCACTAGACAAGGTAAAAGATTTGGCAGATAGCCCAAAATTGATTTTTCCCGGCCATGATTCAGAGACATTATCTATACCTGAATTTGCTAGTGGAGTTAGACAATTAGTTTAGATTTATATTTTTTAAAAATATTTAATTTTGTAATGTTTGTTTGAGGTTTATATGAAAAAAATGATTGAACATGTAGCTTTGAGAGTTACCGATTTAAATCGGTCTATTGATTTTTATCGAGATATTATGGGTTTTTCTCCAGTTGGTAGAAGAAAAATTTCCAATGGTGAGATCGAGCAAATTGTATTTAGAGTAGGCGAAGATGTTTTAGTTTTATTTTTTTCTGAAAATTTTATGTCTGAAAACCTTTCTTCTAAAAGTGGAGTTGACCACGTAGCTTTTTCGCTTGAGGAAAATGAATATTTTCAGTTGATTGAAAGATTGAAAGACAATGACATCAAAGTACATAGGGGAGAGGAAAGAAACTTAGGTGCTTTTGGTATTGGGTATGCAACCTATTTTTATGATCCTGATAATATAGAAATTGAAATTAAAAGGTATGACAATCCACCAGAGCAACCTTCTATGGAATGGTACGATTAAAACTCAGTGAGTTTTTTTATTTTTGTCTAAAATCAAGAGAAGCAGAATTAATACAATAACGAAGACCTGTAGGTTTAGGTCCATCCGGAAAAACATGTCCCAGGTGTGCATTACAAGAAGCACATCTAGTTTCTATTCTTGTCATTCCATGTGAATTATCTTCAATTTCTTTTACATTTTTTGATTCGATAGACTCCCAAAAACTAGGCCAGCCAGTTCCGGAATCAAATTTGGTTTTCGATTGGAAAAGTTCTATGCCACAACAAATACAAACATAGGTTCCGTCATCATGTGAGTCCCAATATTTTCCGGAGAAAGGCGGTTCTGTTCCACATTGCTGCGTTACTCTATATTGTTCAGGAGTAAGTTTGTCTTCTAAATTTTCTTTGGAATCTTCCATTGTAAATTTCCTTTCATTACTTTTATGTACATATTTTGAGTGCAAGATTTAGAAAAACTCTACTCGCAATTTCAAGATCATCTTCATGAATATGTTCTCCTGCATCGTGCATATACTGTCCTTTTTTTTCCACTTCTGGATGTACTCGAAAACCAGGACCATAGCATATACAGGGTATCCCATAATGATTAAAGTGAGTAGCATCTGCTCCAGGTCTTCTGGCAATAAAATCCGGTAAAGATTTTGTGATTTCATTATGCGAACTGTTTAAAGTTTGGACGATTTCTTCTTCTGGCGATACATATGTAGCGGGATCAGTAACGTAGAAGTCTAATGATGCTTCATCTTCTCCCGTTTTTTTTGAAAGTTTACTAAGTACCTTCCTAATTTCACGGCGAATATCTTCTATTTTTTGTCCAGGAAGAATACGTATATCAAGATAAAGACTTGCTTCCACAGGATTTCTCGATAATCTCCATGGCCATCCTCCACGGATCGAAGAGATGTTTACGCTAGGTTTTTCCCCCATAAATTCTCTAGATTTGACAAATTTCGGAATCCATTTCTCTATTGCGGCTTGAACTTTGTGAATAGATCTGATTGCATTCTTAATTCCTGGCCTATGAGCCATCGCACTATGACTAACTGTCCCAAATGTGGAAATTTTTGCCCAAATAACTCCTAAATTTGCATTTGAAATGCGAAGACCTGTTGGTTCTGCTAATATTGCATAATCTGCAGTTACACCGTGAAGAACAAGGTGTCTAGAGCCAGTACCATAGCCTGCCATCTCCTCACCGCGAAATTCTTCTATAGCTGCTTTTTCTATTTCTCCAACAACTCCTGCGAAAATCAGGTCTCCCTTTAAAGGTATTTTTTCTTTTTGGATAGCTTCAAATGCAACTAAGGCGGACGCTAATCCTCCTTTCATATTGTTTGCACCTAATCCCCAAATCCATCCATTTTTATAGACTCCTTTCGGTTTAAAGCCTTTTCCAACTAGATAATCCTCATTCCCGTCATATGAAGTGTCCATATGGCCAGTAAACATAAGATTAGGGCCGGTTCCGTCTCCTGAAATAGTACCTATTGCATTTGGTCTATCTAAACTTACTTCTTGTAAAGTAGTTCTTGTCCCGGAACTTTTCATTCTGTTAACAAGGTATTCAGCTAAAGGTTTTTCTCCTGAAGTTGGACTAGGGATATCTACTAAATCTATTAGAGTGTCTCTCAATTTTTTCTTTTTGATATGTTTTGCACATTTTTTAAAAAAGGAACTTTCCATATAAATATCCTCATTGTCTTTTTTTGATAAGATTTATAGATTAACATGAGAATCTTACATCGCAAAAGGTTTAAATCTAGTTTCAAACTCTAAATCAAAAGAGGTCTCAATCTGAAAAATTCTTCAGAAACTGTTTCGAAAAAATACGATTACACAATTGGTCCTATCGGAAAAGGTATTAAACGTTTGGTAGTGCCGATGTTTTTCGAGAGGTTGGTAAGAAGTTTTGATGGTGTATTTGAGATTTTCTGGATTGGAATACTTGGCCCAAAAGCTCTCGCAGCATATTCCTTAGGATATTTATTTATTCTTTTTCTAAGATCTTTTGGTATGGGTATTCGAATTGCAGGACAATCCCTTGTTGCTCATGCAGTTGGTTCAAAAGATTTTGAAAAAGCCTCTATTGTTTCTGCTCAAATGATAATCTTGTTATTTGCATATTCTGTGACTCTTTCATTAGTCGGTTTTTTCTTTACCCCATTTATTATCTCAATCATGAATCTTGATACTCAGGTAACGGGTTTTGCACTTGATTATATGAAATCAGGCTTTATTTCTTTGATTGCTATAGAAGCGATGTTTGTTTTTGGCAGTGTTTTTAGAGGAACAGGCGAACCAGGTATTTTAGTCGTTTCTATGATAGCAGGAACGATTGTTTCTGTAATAGCAATGCCACTGTTCATGTTTGGTTTCGGTTCTTTTGAAGGAATAGGTATTGCAGGGAGTTTTTTTGGATTAGGTTTGGGAAGATTAGTTGGATTTCTTATTATGCTTTTCTATTTACTCAAGGGATGGTCTCAAGTTTTCTTTAAAATTAGATTTTTTCGTCCAAATTTAGGAATAATCTCTTCGATCCTTTCAATTGCCTGGCCTGCAACAGTACAAAATCTTTTAGAAAGAGGTTCCTATCTTTTGCTTCTTAGAATACTAACTCCTTTCGGAGCAGACGCTCTAGCTGCTTGGGGAGTGGGAAACAGAGTTACGATGATTGCACGTTTGCCTTGTTTTGGTCTTCAAGGGTCTACGAGAACTCTAGTAGGGCAAAATCTGGGGGCATCTAAGCCAAATCGCGCGGTAAAAACAGTACAATATACATTAACAATTCTTGTTGGGATAATGGGTTTTCTTTCGGTAGCTCAATTTTTATTTTCTAGGGACATCTCTATTTTTTTTGGTCTAGTTGGCAGTTCGACTTCCGTTGCTTCTTTTGCGCTTCGTGTTTTTTCCTTTGGACTGATTATGGAATCAATAAGAAGAGTTATGGCTGGAGCATTCCAGGGAGCAGGAAATTCGAAACCTCCAATGTTGGCCCAAATTATTATAAGCTGGATTCTTATGCTTCCTACGGCATTTTATCTTTCTAATTCAGCCGGATTGCGTGAGGAAGGAGTATGGTTTGCTATGCTTCTTGCGCAATGCACGGGTGGGTGTATTTTATTTTTATGGTTTTTTTCTTGGATGAAAACTAAAATTTCATCGAATCTAGGAAGTAAAAATATTTAAAAAGATTGATCATATATGTTTGATTTTAAAATAGAAGGGGTGAAGATGGGAGTTCTAATAAATTTGAACATGATTTTCGAACTTTATCTTTAGAAGATGTGCTTTCCATTACTGCAGATAAGATTTAAAATTTCACACTTTTCTTTGATAGTTCTGATAGAGCAAATGCGGTCACTTCTGCTCCTTTAACCATATCTCCAAAGTGAGTGAATTCTTCGGGGGTATGTGACAATCCTTTGACTGAAGGGATAAAAATCATCCCCATAGGGCATAATTTCGCCATCCTGCATGCATCATGCACTCCACCGCTTGAGAGTTTTAGAGATCTGAATCCAGCAGCTTTAGAAGCTCTAGTGAGAATAGACTGAATTTTTTTTGAAGTTGGACAGACTGGAAGTTTTAATACGTCTTTCATAATACCAGTAACGTTTCTTTTCTGTTTTATTTCGAGTAGCTTTTTTCTCATTCTTTCTAGAATTCTTTTAAGAATTTCATCATTATTTCCTCTAAGATCAAATGAAATTTCTGTTTCTACAAGAACAATTGATATCCATCCTGGTCTTGCGTTAATTTCGCCGAATGTAATAGTCAGTCTTTGACTCTCAGGCGCATTTTTTACCATGGACTCCATTTCAAGCATAAACTCTGCTGCGGCCATAGAAGAATCTCTTCGGTAAGGCATTGGTTGCCCTCCTGAATGAGCAGAAACTCCTTTAAATATAATTTGCCCTCTTATGTAACCTACAACGAGATCAACTACTCCAATAGAAATATTATTTGTTTCCAGAATAGGTCCTTGTTCTATATGAAGTTCTAGAAAAGATTTTATAGATTTTTTTTGTAAAATAGAGGTTCTGATTTTTGATGTATCGCCCCCTGTTTTATTCACAATTTCATAAAGACTTTTTCCAGTTGGAGGATGTAGCGTATTTTTCATTTCCGTTACACCTATTACTCCAGTTGCTGCACTGCTTCCAAAAACGGTCATACCGCATGAGGATTCCTCGCCGGCAAAAGCTACTACCTCAATCGGATGATCATGCTCGATTTTATTTTCATTCAGAATACGGACAGCCTCAAGAGCAGTAAGTACTCCTGCTGGTCCGTCAAATCTCCCTCCAGGATTTTGACTGTCAAGATGTGAGCCGAGCATAACAGCGGGTAGATTTTTTTGTTTTCCTTCTTTTCTGCCGTACAAATTCCCAAATGCATCGATTTTAGTTTTCATTCCTGCATTCTTCATAAGGGTTTGTGCATATTTTCTTACTTTAGTAAATGGCGCTGTAAATGCGACTCTTGATAGACCTGTTTTACCTAACTGTCCGATTTTTGACTGGTGTTCAAATTCTTCCTTCATTCGTTTTCGGTTTGCTCTTAATGCATTTTTTTTCAAAAGATTTCACTCCAAATTATTTAATTATTTGAATTTGCAATTTTTTAGAATAACTCCTTTGGCACTGGAATTTCCTTGTAATCATCTGGTTTTAAAGGAGAATCTGAGACTATATTTAATATTTTGAAGTAATAATATGTATGTCGTAGATGTTGAACTCCATGTCCCAAAGCCATTTCTAAAAGTTTTTGAATAGTTATTCTTCCCATATAGCTGTCTATTTCTTTATCTATATTTTGCTCATTTTCATTGATAAATTTTTTTAATTTATCTTCAACTTTGTCACCATATAAACAAATGTCTTCATTAGTTTTATAATTATTTGCTTCCTTTTCATATCTTCTAACCATATCTTCAGTGTAGTTTTCAGAGGTATATGCTTCGATGCAAAGCTCGAATCTCTCAAATATATGCCATGTCAATTGCCTAAGAGTTCTTGGTCGGTCTGGTGAAATCCAGTCAAGTTTTTCAAGAGGGATTTGATTTATCGCACGCTTTGTAGCTACAAAAACTTTCGATGTAAGGTTTAGAATTGCATCTGTATTTAGAGGTTTTCGCAATTCTTTTTTTATTTCAAATGTCTCTATGAGTTTTTTTTCATCAAAACCAACAACAATTTTTGAGCCTCTTACAGCAACAGGCAATGCTTTGATTCCAAGATCTCTTAATTCCTTTTGAGCAACAGGATCATTTGTGCAATCTCGATTCTCTATTGGAATACCATTTTCAGAAAGAAACTCTTTCATTCTTGCACAAGAAAATCATCCATGTCTTGTGTAGATTTTGACCGCATCCATTTAATTATAATCTCCTTTTTGAATGAGTTTATATCCTATAATAACCCTTTTTGGGGCTGTATTGTCAAAGGAATGAAAAATCATTTTTTATGAGATAATCAAATTCGATTAAATCTATAAATGTATCCTTGAAGTTATTGTTTTTAAACAAGTTAAATACTTTGTACTTTTTTATGTCTATTTTCATTGAACTTATGAGTACTTTCCTTTATAATCAGGTAATTAGTTCAATATAAATCCTGTTTAATCTTACTAATCATTTTGTGAAATAGGTGAATCTAGAATGAATCATACAAACGGAAATAGCAAAAATGGATCTGGAGTTTTTAAGTATCCGGGTCTTCCTACTACTGCAGACGGTGCAGCCGCAGTAGCTTGGGTTGAAACGCATATAACTCAGGGAGCTTGTGCATATCCTATCACTAGTTCAACAACGATGGGTCAAGGTTATCAAGCTGAGGTTTCAAATGGCAAAGAGAACCTTTGGGGAGAAAAACTTTTCTTCTTATCACTAGAAAGCGAACACTCTAGTGCTAGCACATGTGAGGGTTTCGCTGTAGCTGGTGGTAGAGTATCTAATTTTACCTCAGGGCAGGGACTTATTTTGATGAAAGAGGTACTTTACACCATAAGTGGAAAAAGACTTCCAGCTGTGTTTCATATTGGTGCAAGGGCATTGACTTCTCAAAGTTTAAATGTCCATGCTGGACATGATGATGTTATGGGTGTTGCTGATTGTGGTTGGGGTATGCTCTTTGCAAGGACTGCCCAAGAGGCTGGAGATTTAGCACTCATATCAAGGAGAATTGCGGAAGATTCTGAGACTCCTTTTATGAATATTCAAGATGGTTTTCTGACCACTCATACTATTGAAAATGTTTCTCTACCTGAACCTGAATTTATGAAAGAGTTCATCGGTCCTCCTTTGGATAAAATAAGAAATAATATGGATTTTGATAATCCTACAATGATAGGTGTTGTGCAAAATCAGGACTCTTATATGAAAGGGAAAATTTCTCAAAGATATTTCTATGATCAGATTCCTGGTCTTCTGAAAAATGCAATGGATGAATTTTATGAGGCGACGGGTAGAAAATATGGATTAACAGAATCTTATTGTTTAGAAGATGCTGAATATGCGTTTGTTGGAATGGGTTGTTATATGGAAACTGCTATCGCTGCTGTAGATTATTTGAGAAGTCAGGGTAATAAGGTAGGACTTTTGAATATCACATCTTTTAGACCCTTCCCAGGTGATGAAATTGTTGATGCTCTTAAGAATACGAAAGCATTTACCGTATTAGAAAGACTTGATGTGCCTAGTGCACAGTCTAATCCTCTCACTGCTGAAATTAAATCTTCTTTTGCAGATTCATTAACTAGAGTAAAAAATTATCCCGAAATTGATAGAATTCCTATTATCTTTTCGTGTTCTGCTGGCTTAGGTAGCCGAGATGTTAGGCCAGGAGATTTTCTTGTATGTCTAAAAAATATGATAGATTCAAAGACTGAAGATCAACAGCGTTATTTTACGCTAGGAATTAAACACGCTACCGCTTTAGATGTAGAAGAAGATCCAGATCTTCGTCCAGTTGGTGCTTTTTCAATGAGAGGTCATTCAGTTGGTGGGTACGGGTCAGTCACTACCAATAAAGTTATAGCGACAATAGCTGGTGATACTTTTGGAATGAATGTACAGGCTTATCCAAAATATGGTTCCGAGAAAAAAGGTCTTCCTACTACATATTATCTTACGATCGCAGATGAAGTGATTAGAACTCATTGTGAGTTAAATGATGTTGAATTTATTCCACTCAATGATGTGAATTCTTTCAAATCTGGTAATCCTCTTAAGGGTCTTTCAGATAATGGAATGGTATTCGTTCAAACTGATGAAGAAGATCCTGAAAAAGTATGGGGGAATATTCCTCCGGCTTCGAGAAATATATTAAGGCAGAAAAGTGCGAGAGTTCTTTTTATGGATACTGTTAAAGTGGCGAGAGAAATAGCGAGCGATCCTTCTTTAGAACAAAGAATGCAAGGAATAGTTTTACTTGGAATATTTTTGAAATGTACTCCATTTATGGAACAAAAGAATCTAACTGAGGAAGATATTTTCTTTAGTGTTGAGAAATCGATTCGAAAATATTTTGGTAGAAGAGGTGAGCAGGTAGTCATGGATAATATGGAATGTGTTAGACGTGGGTTTACAGAAATTCACGAACTGCCTTCTGAGATGATTAATAATATGGCAGATTTGGAATTAGTCGAATAAATAGGGGCTTATAATGTCTGAAAGTGAAAATGTTACAGTGAATACAGATCAAGAAGAAACTTTCTTAGATATAGCAGACTTTAATAGTCGTGTGGTGGGTGCATACAATGATGGTTCTGCAGAGTTAGGACTCGATGCAGATATTCAAGTTGCGAGAAGTATAGTACCTGCTGGAACAGGTGCGCTTCGTGACTTTAGTTATATTGCTCCGGATTTGCCAGAATTTTATAATGATAAATGTGTTGGTTGTATGGATTGTGTTACAGAGTGTCCTGATACTGCAATTCTTGGAATTGGAATTTCAGAAAGTGATCTTGAAAAAAAACTAAATGAGATAAGTGATCCTGAAGAGAAAAAACGTCTTCAAGCTAGATTCTCAAAGACAAAAAAATTTCACGGACAGGCTGAAAAAAAAGGTATAGAAGGAGCAATGTTTGGTATTTTTGTAGACCCAACTAAATGTAAGGGTTGTGGTGAATGTGTAGAGGTCTGTGGAAGTCATGAGTCACTTGGTATGGTATCAAAAGATCAAAAAATGTTAGATGATTTTCAGCAAGAATGGGATTTCTATAAAACTTTACCTGAAACACCTGAAGAATATGTAAATGAAAAATTCCTCGCGGATATGATGCTCACAGAGCGTTCGTTATTGTATGTAGGCGGTGCAGGTAGTTGTATGGGTTGTGGCGAAGCAACTGCTCTTAGAATGATGACCGCTGCGACTGGTTTTACATATGGGAAAGAAGGTATGGGAATTGTTGCAAGTACAGGTTGTAATACAGTGTATACGAGTACGTATCCTTATAATCCTTATATTGTTCCTTGGACAAATAGTCTGTTTGAAAATGGCCCCGCTGTTGCAATGGGTGTTAGAGCAAAATGGGATCAAAATGGCATGGAAGATAAGCGACTTTGGGTTATTGGTGGAGATGGAGCCATGCTTGATATAGGATTTCAGTCTTTATCTAGAATGCTTGCAAGTGGTGTAGACG
>CAYWAX010000020.1:0-17137 GCA_964456425.1 uncultured Nitrospinaceae bacterium
GCTCCTGCTCAGGAAGAACAAACTGAAGAAGCCAGCGCTCCTGCTCAGGAAGAACAAACTGAAGAAGCCAGCGCTCCTGCTCAGGAAGAACTTCCTAAACTCAGTGCCGGTGAGATTGATAAAATGAATGTACCTAAGTTAAAAGAAGCTGCGCTTGGATACGGTGGAAGAATTGATGGTGTTCATGGTATGGACAAAATACAATTAGTTCGTGTCTTGAAAGAAATAAATAATATCCCTCTTCAAGAAAATAAGAGAACTTCTAATATTGATCGTGCCTCTATTAAAGAAAAAATTAAGACTCTCAAAAAAGAACGTGATCAATATCTAGAAACTAAAGACCCCGAAAAACTTAAAAGAACAAGAAATAAAATAAAAGCCTTGAGAAGAAAACTTGTTAGAGCTTAGTTAAGTTTTTATATGTAGCAATTTATATTTTTAGAAGGGAACCTTTTATATAGGTTTTCGATAAACATTCGGAAACTAGGGATGTTAGATAAAACTCTGCAATTACAAACTATCGATAGCAGTACCAAATCTGCCGAAATTTTCTTTGAACCAAAAATCGATCGTATCTCTCTAAATACTCTTCAAATAAATCTAGGAAGAATTTGTAATCAAACTTGCAAACACTGTCATGTAGACGCGGGGCCACATAGAAAAGAAAGTATGACAATAGAAACTTCTTTGAAAATCCTACACTGGATTAAGAAACACAGAGTTTCCATTGTCGATATCACTGGTGGTGCGCCAGAACTCAACCCTAATTTTAGAAAAATAGTTTTAGAATGTAAGAATCTAGGCATACATGTAATTGTAAGATGTAATTTGACAGTTATTTTTGAAGAGGGACAAAATGATTTATGTGAATTTTACAAAAAAAATAAAGTAGAACTAATATGTTCTCTTCCCTGCTACCTCGAAGAAAATGTCGATTCCCAAAGAGGTGACGGAGTTTTTGAAAAATCGATTCTTGCACTTCAAAAATTGAATTCATTAGGTTATGCGAAAGCTGAAGATCTTATTCTAAGACTTGTTTATAATCCACAGGGAGACTCTCTTCCCCCTTTACAAAGAGAATTAGAAATAGAATATAAGATACAATTAAAAAACCGTTTTAATATTCAATTTAACGAATTACTTACAATCACTAATATGCCAATAAATCGTTTCAGAACATTTTTAAAAAGAACCAATAAACTTGAAAACTATTTTTTATTACTTAAAAATTCTTATAATCCTGAAACAATCAATTCTCTTATGTGTCGTCACTTAATAAGTGTAGACTGGAAAGGCTTCATTTACGATTGTGACTTTAATCAAATGCTAAATATGAAACTATCCAATCGGAAACTGTGGGATTACTCATTAAAGGAATTAATTGGACAAGAGATTAAAACAAATGACCATTGTTATGGTTGTACAGCAGGTTCAGGTTCTTCTTGCGGTGGGTCCCTAACCTAAAATATTTTTAGATTAAATTTTCTCTTTTTGAAGAAAAAAATGGAAGAATTTTTAAATTTACTCAAATCTGGCCACGTGCTTTTTCTACTTTCATTTTCTATTTTTATAGGCTTATTTTCTCCTGCAGTTTTCTACAAAAAAAAAATTCAAGAAAATATAAAATCAAAAAAACTAAAATATCCTGACACTTCAGAAATATATTCCATATTAGGGAAAAAGATTTTTTTTCTAATATTTCTATTGGAATCTACAGCAACATTTTTTTTAGTATTTGTAGCAATATTCTTTTTAAACTCCATTTTGTTATCAGGATTAGTGGCAATACTAATTATGGGTAGCCATTCATTTTCTATTCTACACCCTCTTCGAGGTGGTTCAGGAACCGCACCAATCTTAGGGATACTTCTAGCTTCTTCTCCTTGGACATTAATTATTTGTATTACTTTGTTCTTTTTAATTTATATTTTCACTAAAAAAATTGAACATGCTGAAATTTTAACAATTGGTCTTATGCCTTCCTTCGCGATCATTGTAAGCAATAGTGACTTGACCTTTATTTTAATGACTACCATCCTAAGTATGATTTCAATAAAAAAACGTTGGCATTTGATAACGGAGATATTTGATTACAAAAAGAGATCTTTAAGCTGATCTTTCTAGTGAGATAATTTATTTCGGTTATAATGGAATAAATATAATCTGAAAATGAAAAAAAGGGGGGAAATAATGAATCCTGGTATTTATGCTACTTGGTATGAGTTAGAAGAAGAATCCAAATCAGAATTTCTAGATTGGATGCATAATAGCTATATTCCTCAAGAATTAACTAGACCCGGATACCTTTGGGCCGCTCATTATGAATTAGGATATGTTGGAGAAGCCGTGCAAAAAGTAGTAGACACACTAATTTATGATAAGAGTTCTGCTTTAGGCAGTGGAAGAGGTTTTTTAATTTTATTTGGAGGATTATCAGCGTATACTTTTTTCGACCCAAATCCTAATCAAAAAGAAGAAAAACAAGATGAGAATACTTCAAAAATGCTGGGAATGCGAAAAGAAGTTTATACTTGTACTTTCTCAGAAGAATATAGAGTAGATGGTTTAGATGTAAAACAAAGAGGTCCCGGAATAACAACTGCACCTGCTATTCAGATGGGAAATTTCAATATCGATAATTATACAAATGAAACAGAGGTATGTTCATGGTATGCGCAATATCGACTTCCTTTTATGACAGAAATTCCAGGTTGTATAGGTGCAAGAAAACTATTGGCATCTTCAGGTTGGGGCAAACATTCTATTCTTTATGAATTCACTTCCTTAGAAGCTAGAGAAAATTATTTTGTTCCTCATGAAGCAAATAGTAATGATGAAAAAGTTTGGACATCAAAAATTTTACCTACACTTATCCATGCGCCGTGTTCTCCGAATGTAGGAAAAAGAATATGGCCTAATAAATAGAAAATGGAGGAACAATGGATTATTTCTTTGATACAACAAAAATGCCCAAGCAAGATGCTGGAGGAGACTACAGTACTGCTAATGGCCCTTTCGTTAAAGGGAAAAAAGTAATTTTCGGAAAATTTACGATTCCTTCCGGAACAAGAGCTGAAACTCATAGTCATCCTAATGAACAATTTATATTCCCACTTCAAGGAAAAGCACGTATGACAATAAAAGGAAAAACAAAGACGGTTATTCCGGGGGATATTGTTTTTATTCCAGCAAACACGCCACACAGTTCTGTAGTAGTTGGAAATGAGGACTTGATTTTTGTTACGGCGAAAGATACGTCTTGGGGAATTGTAGGAATAAAGAAAAACGTAAAAAAATCTCCTTCAAAAAAGAAATAAAAACATTAATATCCATTATGGTTGATAAACTTAATTTCTTTTTTTAATCTTTGTTAAATAAAATTTTCTAGTTTTTTTTAAGATATTAAAAGTCATGGAGGCAAACGTGGCAGATATAATAACAGGAATGATAAAACAATTTTCCTCAGACGATCGTTTTACGTTCGAACCAGCATCCTCGGGAAAATCAATTAAACTAATAGTTAGTGAAACTTCATGGTTTGAAATAGAAAAAAGGGAAGATAGCCTTTTAAGAATTAGTTTTGCGACTAAGGATCGTTATATGAACGAAGATATTGAACTCGCAATTCTCGACAGTAAAGATCCCATAGATGATTTCGTCTATGATGGAATGGAAGAAGCTGGAGAAGAAGATGAGCATAAAGTTCATCATTTTCATGATGGAGCTTTCAGATATGCTATAGATTTAAATTTGGAAGATTCCGAATTAAGCGATCGAGCAATACGTGTTTTAGATGGACTCTTTTTTACTTTCGAAGATTTTATTGAAGACGCGGACTAACATTTTTTAGAAAAAGGAGAACTGATAATGGGTCATTTTAACGTTTTAAGAGACAGATTTTTTTTCATCTTTTTACTAATATTGATTTTCCTTTCTTCTTCATGTTTTTTACCGTCAAATTCTTTTTCTGCAAAGAAATACTTCGTAATAGCTTTCCAAGGCGATGCTGCGACATTAGACGCACATGGAAGAAATGAAACCACAACTATTTCTATTCAATCTCATATTTACGATACACTTATATTTAATGATATTGATGGTTCATATAAACCTTCGCTCGCAGTGTCATGGAAACCTATCAATAAAACTGAATGGATTTTTAGACTCAGGAAAAACGTGAGATTTCATAACGGAGATCCTTTCGATTCCCAAGTCGCTATAGACAGTATTCTAAGGGCAAAAGGTGTAGGATTCAAAAGAAGTCAGATGAAACATTATACGAAAGGAATAAAAAAACTATCGATAATAGATAAATACTCTTTTAAGATTGATACTGGAAAACCCTGGCCTTCTCTACCTGCAGAGATAGCGTCTATAAGAATGGTTCCCGTTTCACATATAAAGAAAGTAGGCGACGCAAAGTTCGCGCGTTTTCCCGTTGGAACTGGGGCTTATAAATTCGTTAAGTGGATAAAAGATGATTATATTGAGCTGATTGCAAACGAAAATTGGTGGAAAGGCTCACCTGAAATTAAAAATGTCCGTATACGTCCTATTCCAATAAATGCTGCTAGGACCGCAGGACTTCTTTCAGGAGAAATAGATGTGGTTTGGGGAGTAGCTCCTGTAGACGGGGCAAAACTAATTAAAAACAAAAATCTCAACGTTTTCAAGACAATAACACAAAGAACAATTTATCTTACCTTTGATCAATGGAGGCAAAAGGGAGGACCCTTTAAAAAGGGAGGAAAGTACTCTCCAGGGATCGAAGCAGGTGAACCTAACCCTTTTATGCAACTAAAAATAAGAAAAGCTATAGCACATGCAATCAATGTCCCAGAACTGCTGCAAACTATTATGCACGGTAGTGGAAAACCAGCTACACACTTAAATCCTCCATTTGCTTTTGGTTATAATAAAACAATTAGACGATTATCTTATAGTCCATCTAGAGCTAAAAAATTGCTTAAAGAAGCAGGGTTTCCCAATGGATTTAAAACACGATTAGACTGCCCCAATGATCGCTATATCAATGATGGTCCTATGTGTCTTGCGATTGCCGGAATGCTCACAAAAGTTGGAATAAAAACTATTCCAAATCCAAGACCTAAAGCTGTTTTCTTTAAAAAAATGTCTTCAGGAGATCATTCGATGTATATGGCCGGTTGGGGAACTGATCAAGTTTTCACAACATTCTCTGCTGCATTTCACTCTAGAATCCCAGGAAAAGGTTTTGGAAGAATCAACCGAGGCAGGTATAGCAATAAATGGCTTGATAAACATATGATGAAAGCCGCCGTTGAAATGAATAATGACAAACGAAAAAAAATGTGGGAGAAAGCCTGGAAGACAGTTATAGATGACGTCGCATTTCTCCCGCTTTATCAGCAAACCGTTATTATTGCGACACAAAAAAATGTACATCTAGTTCCACGTGTTAATGAATGGGTTTTAGCGCAAGAAATTTCTATCAAAAAATAAGACAAATCATTAGAATAATTAGTAGTTTAAATGTCTTTTTCTTTACTCTCGGAAAGAGTAGACAATTTGTATAAGTTCATACTTAGACGTTTTATTCAGAGTATTGGGGTTCTTCTCGCAGTAAGCCTTATTATCTTCACTATGCTGCAACTTACAGGAGATCCCATAGAATTGATGCTAGGAGAAGAAGGGACACAACAAGATGAAATTAGACTCCGTAAAGCACTTGGTTTAGATAAGTCTATTCCTCTTCAATATGGACTTTTTCTAAAAAATGCATTGCAAGGAAATTTAGGAATTTCTTATCATCACGGCGTTCCTGCTATGGAGCTTGTCTTAGAACGCGTTCCCGCTACACTAGAACTTGTTGGTTTTTCCATGTTATTCGCGATTCTTATTTCTATTCCTCTTGGAGTATATGCAGCAAGTAAGAGAGGAAAATTTCGGGATCGTGCGATTTTAAGTTGTTCTCTTATTGGAATATCTGCTCCTCCTTTTTGGGTTGGAATTGTATGCATTTTGTTTTTTAGTGTAGCCCTAGGTTGGCTTCCCACTTCCGGTAGAGGAGGACTCGAACATCTTATATTGCCGGCGGGTTCACTAGCTCTTTACCGGATTGCTCTTTTTATAAGATTAATCCGTTCAGGAATGCTTGATGTTCTTAATCAAGAATATATTCTTACTGCACATTCTAAGGGATTGTCTGAAAAAATTGTTTTTTATAAACATGCTCTTAAGAATACACTGATCCCATTTATAACCATTGGTGGTCTACAGATGGGAAGCCTTTTTGCAGGAGCTATTGTGACCGAAAGAATATTTGCATGGCCAGGTATGGGAAGGCTTATTTTGGATTCGATTCAAAAACTAGATTATCCAGTTGTTATGTGTTGGGCATTAATAACTGCATGTATTTTTATTGTCATTAACCTAATCGTAGATATATCTTATTCCTTTGTAGATCCCCGAATTAGGGCAAACTAAACAATGCAGAAAGTAATCGATTATCCAAAAAGAAATTCTCTTTCCATTACCAAATTTAAAATGGATGCACGTTTTAGTTTATTTTTCTTTTTTATCATTTTAATTCTCGCTTTTCTTTCTCCCTGGATTTCTCCCCATGACCCTGTCACCCATAAATTAACACAAAATTTAAAAGCCCCTTTTTTCATGAAAGATTATTTGCCCACGCATTATTTAGGCACTGATGGTTTAGGAAGGGATTTGCTAAGTTTTATATTACACGGATTGAGAATATCTCTTATGGTAGGAATTGTATCCATTGCAATCTCTACAATTTTAGGTATCACACTCGGTTTATTCTCTGGTTACTTAGGAGGAAGATTTGACTCTTTTGTGATGCGTCTTGCTGATTTTCAGTTAACACTACCAACTGTTCTGGTTGCTTTGGCTGTAATAGCAGTTTTTGGTTCTGGAATTTGGAAGCTAATTCTATTAATAGGTTTTACCCACTGGACCGTTTACGCAAGAATTGTTAGAGGTTCTGTACTGGTTGCTCGTGAAAAAGAGTTTATAGAAGCGGCTCGTTCTATAGGCCAAAAATCTTACAGAATCATTTTTGTCCATATCTTACCTAGTGTCATCAATCCAGTTTTAATAATTAGTGCCGTAGAATTACCAAGAGTAATGCTATTAGAATCTACTCTGAGCTTTTTAGGTCTAGGCGTGCCCCCAACTGTTCCTTCTCTAGGAGGTGCAATAGCGCATGGATATGAATTTTTATTAAGCGGGTATTGGTGGCTTACACTTTTCCCTGGTTTTGCGCTAATGTCTGTAGTAATGAGTATTAATATCATAGGGGACTGGCTTCGAGATTATACGGATCCTAGAGATTAATCGATTTTCATCAACTATATAGGACAGAAAATGAAAGCAGAAAAATTAAAAAAAATGGTCCCTAATATTTTGGAAACATTTCTTCCAGATCTATATGAATTGTCCAATCTTATTTTTCAGAATCCTGAAATTGCATATGAAGAAGTAAAAGCATCAAACTGGTTATCATCATTTTTAAAAGAAAATGGTTTCAACGTAAAACAAAATGTTGGAAACGTTAAAACTGCGTTTAAAGCAGAAAAAATCACAAAAAAGAAAGGCCCAAGCATTGCATTCATAAGTGAATACGATGCACTTCCTGAATTGGGTCATGCATGCGGACACAATATTATAGCTACCATGGGTGTCGGAGCTGCAGCTATTCTATCTTCCTTAGCCAGCGAAATTCCTGGAAAAATTCTTTCTATAGGAACCCCTGCAGAAGAGGGAGGCGGCGGAAAAATTAAACTCCTAAAAAAAGGAGTTTTCGATGATGTAGACGCAGCAATGATGATCCATCCAAGCGGAAAAAACGAAATTTTTAGGCCTGCTCTCGCTAGAGTAAAAATCTTTTTTGATTTTTATGGAAAACCGACTCATGCCGCGGCTTCCCCAGAAAAAGGAATTAATGCTCTTGATGCCCTGGTTTCAACGTATCAAAATATCTCTTTACTTAGGCAACAGTTACCGGATGACGTACGAATCCATGGGATAATCACTAAGGGCGGTGATGCGTTAAATATAACCCCAGAACACACTCAGCTTGTTTATCTTATAAGAACCAAAAACAAAGATTTTCTTCCAGAACTCACTACAAGAGTTATTGCATGCGCAAAAGGCGCTGCAATCTCGCATAATGCAAAATTAAAATCACGGCTTGATCCACTTAAATATGACCCTTTGAAAAGAAATACCACGATGGAAACTCTTTTTGAAGAAAATCTTAAAGCACTCGGAGAAAGTGTGGAAGAAAAAATATCCGATATTCCTGCCGGCAGCACAGATTTTGGAAATCTAAGCTACAAAATACCGGGTATACATCCGAGACTAAAAATGGTCGCACCAAATATTTCTGCTCATACACCGGAATTTGAAAAAGCCAGTGGAGGGAAAGCAGGGAAAAAACTCATTGCGCTGGGATCGCAAGTGATGGCTATGACAGCCATAGATCTTATGACATCAAATAACAATATGAAAAAAGTACGGGAAGACTTTAAAAGACAAATTTAAAAATCTATAAATAACAACTTAGAATTACAAAGGAAAGATAAAACAGCAGTCTCTTCACACACGAACCATTCTTTTTAAATATGAATAGCAAATGAACTACTTAGACTAAATATTATAATAAAACCCTTTTAACGGTCTTCTATCGGCGTATAACTTGATTCTAAATCTCCAACATAAACTGCTCTTGGTCTAAATAAACGATTATCTGGAAGATATTCTAGGATTCTAGCAGTCCAACCTGAAATTCTAGCTACTGCAAAAATGGGAGTGAACATATCAGTATCAATTCCCATCGCGTTATATATAATGCCAGAGAAGAAATCTACATTCGGGAAAATGCCTTTTCCTCCTAAATCTGCAACAACCAACGCTTCTAATTTTTTCGAAATCTCATATAAATTGCCGGTTCCGGCCCTTTCAGAGAACTCCTTTGCAATTGGATCAAATAAAACAGCACGTGGATCATATGCTTTATATACTCTATGTCCGAAACCCATCACTTTGATTTTTTTATCTTTTGCATCTGCAAACCATTCGTCAGTAGAATTAGGATCTCCTATCTCCATAAAAGTGCGAAGGGTCATTTCATTGGCACCACCATGAAGAGGACCTTTTAGTGAACCAATACCAGCAATGATAGAACTATATAAATCTGTCAGAGAACTATTCGTGACCATTGCACTAAAAGTAGATGCATTCATTCCATGTTCTGCATGCATAATTAAAGCCATATCCATTACCTCGGCAGTTCTAGCTTCAGGCATCTCTCCTGTCATCATACGAAGGAAATCTTCCGAAAGTCCAATAGATGGATCTGGATCTAGAATAGGCTCATCTTTTCTAGCTCTTTGCGTCGCAGCTACAATAGTTGGAATCTGAGCGGTCAAAGAAAGAGCAATATCGTAATTATTTTCTACCGTTACTTCGAATTCTTTTGGATTGAGTGACCCAAGCATAGAAACTGCAGTACGCAAAGTACTCATGGGATGACCCAATTTGGCTGAATGGCTTATAACGTTCTTTACATCTTCAGGGATTGTTCTTCTTGCAGCCAAATCCGCTTTAAAAGCATCTAATTCTGCTCTTTTTGGCAAATTTCCATTAAGCAAAAGGTAGGCAGTTTCTTCATATCCACCTCCTCCTGCGCAAAGATCGTCAATACTATAACCTCTGTAGATAAGTTTTCCATTAGCACCATCAACATAACTTATAGAGCTCTCGTTAGTTATCGCGCCTTCTAAACCCTTCTTAAATTCTGCTTTGCCAACAAACTGGCGTGGCTTCTCTTCGGACATGTAGAACTCCATAAAAGATTAAGATATCCAATATTTACTGGATACAACCCTATAAACAAAAGAATTAGGATTGCTTATGTAATTTTTATGCATAGTACTACGAATGAGATTGTTAAACAATCATTCCAACAATCTTTTTGTTTTATAAAGTTAGAAGTAATTCTCGTACGACTTTTGCAGCCACAATAGAACTTAACCCAGACTGATCAAGCATTGGACATAATTCCACTACGTCTAAACCTACAATATTTATTTTTTTAAAAAACATGAGAATTTCATTTAAATCTGTAAAACTGATACCTCCTGGTTCTGGGCAGCCAGTTCCACAAAGTTCTGAAGGATTCAACAAATCTAAGTCAAAAGTTAAATAAGTTGGAACATCCGCAATTTCTGTAACTAGTTCACTTACTGTTTTTAAATTAAATTCAAAAGAATTTTTATTTTCTTTCAGTTTTGCCCATTCATTACCAGTTCCTGATCGAATCCCAAAATGTGAAATTCTATTCGCACCAATTTTTGCTTCCACCATAGACATTACACATGCATGCGACAAATTCGTTCCTTCATAAGAAGTTCTAAGATCGGCGTGTGCATCTAAATGTAAAACACGCAAATCTGGGAAAAAATCACTAGCTGCATTTATCAATCCAACAGTTATGAGGTGCTCTCCCCCTAAAGCAAATGGAATCTTATTATCTTTGTATATTTCGATCGCTTTTTTATAAATTTCAGAAATGGCCAGTTCAGAATTTCCTTGGCCAATTTCCAAATTGCCAATATCGCAAAATTTAATCAATTCTAAATCTAACTCTAGGATAGGACTATACGTTTCTAGCCCTTTTGAAGCTAAGCGTATTGAATCAGGACCAAATCTTGTTCCAGGACGAAAACTCGTACTTGTATCCAAAGGACAACCGAAAAGAACAATATTGGAGTTATCATATTTTTCCTTAGAAGCTAAATAAGAGTTCCTGGAAATCATTTTTCACCCAAAATTTTTTTCACATAAGGTGGGAGCGCAAAAGAAGCATTATGAATTTCTTGAGAATAATATTTCAGATCTTTACGCTTTAAAATTCGAGGAGTAATTTCAAAATCATTTTTTGAATTTTTATAAGAAAGAGCAAAAGACCATATTCCTCCAGGATAAGTTGGCGTATTTGCCAAATAAAAAGAGGTCAGTGGAAAAATTTTCTTTAACTTTTTTGATATTACGCTCATAGATTTTGATTCAAAAAAAGGTCCTTGTGTTTGAGCGGCATATATACCATTTTCTTTTAATATTTTTTTTGCAGATCGAAAAAAAGATTCCGTCGTGAGAGGGCTAGCAAAACCAACCGGATCTGTCGAGTCTACGATTATTACATCAAAATTCGAAGACCTACCTTTCACAAATTCAACAGCATCTTCTATGCATAAATCTAATTTAGGATGATTTAGTTTAGAAGAAATGCCCGGCAAATATTTTTTAGAACAATCGACAACTAGTTTGTCAATTTCGACCATTGTTACTTTTTCTACAGACTTATGTTTTAGAATTTCCCTCACACAACCACCATCGCCTCCTCCAATTACCAGAATTTTTCTTGGCTCTGGATGCGAGAGCATCGGAACATGGACGAGCATTTCGTGATATATAAATTCATCTCTTTCTGTCGTCTGAACTGCTCCATCTAAAATAAGCATACGTCCATATTCTTCCGTTTCTAGTATTTGAATTTCCTGAAAAGTACTTTTTTCAGAAAAAAGTACTTTTTTAATTGAAAAAAAAAGCCCTGTTCCAGATCCATGAAATTCAGCAAAAGAAAAACCCCCTTTCGGGATTTTATCGTTCGGAATAAATGGAGATTTTTTTAAGTCCATAAAACTACACCTGAAAAAGAGGCACCATTTTTTTCAACTATATGCTCTGAAGACACACTTTGTATACATTTCACTTCTACCCCTCTGATTTTCATACTTTCTTCAGCCATGAATTGAGCTCTTTCCTCCGTAACACTTCTAGAATCAGTATTATGAAACTCCATAATGACACCACAGTTTTTATTGTCTACAGGGTGAGCAATTGAAACAGCAGAAGAAATTAGCTGACCACAAACAGAAGATGTGATTGAAGAATACGCAATCGGAACTAAAGAACCTTCTTTAAATTTAAAAGGACTGATTTCAATACAATTTGGGGGTAGAATACTACTTACTTTTAGAAGGTTCGTATTTCCAATTCCAGAATTCAGTAAAGCGCCATCAAAAGCATTTAGTTCGGATACACCATCAGAACTTCCAGCAACCATAAAATATTTTGTTGGCAAAGGAAAAATCATTATTAATCAATCCTATATAAAAAAATCTTCTTTTCTTCGTGTAAGTTCTTCTAAAACTCCACGCTCAATTTTTTTCATTTTGAATCTTTCCGCACAAAATCTAAGACGTAAATTAGAAATTGCTGTCTCACAATCTAAGTTTCCACATGAAAAAAAATCTACTGCTGCATAATCATGCTCAGGCCAAGTATGAACGGCTAAATGACTCTCCGCCACAATAACTACACCGCTTACTCCATATGGACTAAAAGTATGAAAAACACTTTGAACAATAGTTGCTCCACTTAATGTAGCAGATGTCTTCATATGTTCTTCTACAAGCTCAACGTTATTAATTATTTCGGTATTACAACCGAATAATTCAGCCAAAAAATGCTTGCCTAGAGATCGCAAATGCAACTCCTAAAAAAGAATACTGGAAACATAAAAAACCAAATCTAAATAACCGAGCTTAGTAGGTAATGTCAATAAAAATCAAAAAAAAATAATTCGTTTTAATTTTTTTACAAAAAATTAAAAAATTAGTTTATTATTTTTTAGATATTCATGAAAATTAATAGTTTGTAATTAGGAGGAATAATTAAATGACTTATGAAATCGAAATGTATACAACAGACCCATGTCCTTTCTGTATAGCTGCTAAAAATCTTCTCAAAAAACGAGGTCTTGAATGGAAAGAATATCTTGTTTTTGGTGGGACTAAAGAATGGGAGGAAATGATTTCTAGAACCAATGGGAAAACTGTACCTCAAATAATTATCAACGGTGAAGTAATAGGAGGCTATCCTCAATTATCTTCCATCGATAAAGAAGGGAAACTTTCTGAATTAAACAAATGAATTTTAGATAGATAATTTAGTGGAGATTAACATGGTACTTATGACAGCCGATGAGTATAAATCAAGTTTAAACGATGGAAGAACTGTCTACTATAGAGGTAAAAAAGTGGATGATGTTACTAATCACCCTATCATTAGTATCGCTATTGAACATGCATCTATAGATTATGAAATGTCAGAATCTGAAGAATTTCGTGACATCGCAGTTGTAAGAGACGAGAATGGCAATGAATTTTCTAGATATTATCAAATTCCAAGAGATAAAAATGATCTTTTAATGAGAAGTTCTCTAATTGAAAAGAGTACAAGTTTAGGGGGAACACTGGTAGTACTCATAAAAGAGATAGGCACTGACGCATTATTTGCACTTCATCTTATTGCTTCTCATATGGACAAAGAAATTGGCACTCAATATCTTTCGAGAATAAAAAATTTCTATCATGAATGTCGGGATAAGGATTTGGCCATAAGTGTCGCACAGACTGATGTGAAAGGAGATAGAGACAAAAGTCCGAGTGAACAAGAGGATCCTGACCTATACGTTAGAGTGGTAGATCAAGACTCAACAGGAATTACTATCCGAGGAGCTAAAATTCATACGTCAGTTTCTACTAATGCTCATGAAATTATCGTTTTACCAACCAGAAATATGAAACAAGGAGAGGAGGAATACGCAGTGGCATGTGCAGTACCTGCTAATTCTCCTGGTCTCACAATGATAGCAAGTGGTTATGGAAGCAGAGAAGGAAACGAATTTGAAAATCCGATTAGTTCAAAACATAAGATGATGGAAACACTGACTATTTTTGAAGATGTCAAAGTTCCATGGGAGCGTGTTTTTCTAAATGGGGAAGTTAATTTCGCAGGTCCATTAGCAAAACTATTCGTTGAATTTCACAGATTTACAGCAGTAAGTTACAAGTTGCCTCTAGTAGATCTTTTTGTAGGAGCATCCCATCTAATTGCAGAGTATAACGGAACAATCAAAAAAAGCCATATACGAGACAAAATAGCAAAATTGATTGCCTACGCTCAAATTTGCAGAGGAATGACTAGAGAAGCTGCTCATGAATGTAAAATAATTGATAACATAGCAATTCCTAATGCTGAGTTAATTAACATTGCAAAACTCCACTTCGCAACCGGATATCATGAAGCTATTTCATGGGTCCAAGATATTGCAGGTGGTCTTCTTGTAACAGGACCAAGTAAAGAAGATATTCAAAATCATGAATTAAACTCCTTTATTGAGAAATATTTAAAAGGTTCGCCAAAAATAAAAACTCTTAACCGACTTAGTCTAATGAATTTAATATCAGAAATAACGTCAACAGATTTTGCAGGTTATCAAGCTGTTCTAGCTATCCACGCTGAAGGAAGTATTGAAGCAGAAAAAATGACAATTATGAAAGAACATGAAATTGAAAAATCTATTGAATACGCAAAATGGCTGGCTAAAATAAAATAGGATATAAATGAAAAATAATGCTATCGTCGCTGTTTGGATAACCGTAGATAAAAGAAATATGGAAGAATTTAGGAGGTGGCATAATTGTGAACATTCAACAGACAGATTAGAAGGTCCTGGATTTAATATCTGCCTAAGATATAATTCCTTATCTAGCACCAATGTATTTCGTATTTTAAATATATTCGAAGGGGAAAATCTAGAAACTTTCAATTCGGAATATTATTTTGAATCTAGAAACAATCCAACTCCCTGGACTCAAAAATGTATGTCATTTGTAAAAGACCCTATCCGTGTAGTTTATGAATTGACTAACAGCTACGGAAAAAAATCTAAATATCAATCCCCTTATATACTCACGGTTCTCTTTAATATAGAAGGTTCAAACAATATCTTTTTTAAAATTCTTAATGAGAAAATAAAAAATATCTTATCAAAATCAAAAGTTTTCTCCAAAATTAGGATCTGGTCTAAAAATAAAGAACTCACAGAAGGGAAAACAAAAGAATCTGAGATTCAAGGAAATCACACAAGCAAACATGATTTCTTATTATTTAGCGAAATAGAAAAAAACAGTGATCAAGCCGAAAGAATAATCAAAAAAGTTTTTAATGAAATAGAATCTATAAATCAGACGGAATACAAAATACGTAACCTTATTTTTGAAAATTGGTCGCTTGATTTTATAAAAACTGAAACAAAATATTAATTTGTTCGTTTATTTATCGAAAATCTTTAAAGTTTTCAAAAGAAAAGAGCACCTTGAATTATAAAAAAATAATTTTTATTTTTACAAACATAATATTTCTTGTCTCGGCTGTTTCGTGTTCTTTTTTACAAGAAAAGACGAAGCCTCTGAAAGAAAGAAAAATTACAAACAAAAAAAAAGTAGAACATAATAGTTTTGTTCATTATCTGCAAAAGATTGAAAATTATAAAAAGTTAGGGCAGATACCTTTAATAGACGTTGAAATTTCCCTTTCGCAATGGCCGAATATTCAAGAACTAATCAACGAAATGGACAAGGGAGGAGTTGCATTAGCTGGAATTACATCTCCAAAAAAAAATGAAATAAAAAAAATCATAAATCGTTTTCCTGAAAGATTTTTTCCACTGACACAAGAATCTTCAGAAAAGGATTGGAGAAAAAAAAAGAGTTCATTCATAGATTCAATAGCAAGACAAATAAATTCTGGGGCTTTAGGTATTGGAAAAATAAATTTTGATGACAAAAAAAATGTATCGCTTAAAAAAACGGAAGCAGATACTTTGAAAAATATTGTAAATTTTACATCTAAAATGAAAGTCCCAGTAATTATATCTTTTCATCCAAATAATCAATTTCTTGATTCGATTGAAAAAAATCTTCAAAAAAAACCAGAAACTAGAATTATCTGGACTCAAATTGGCAACATTGAGAAACCACATTATCTCCCATCATACGGTCAAGGCCTTATTCGCGCTCTCACAATACGACATCCCAATCTTCTTTTTACAATTACTACAAAAGATCAGGATTTATATGAAAATAATTTTGCTTCAAGAAAAAACCATCTTTTTGATTCATATGATTATTTTTCAAGGGATTGGAAAAATTTAATAGAAGCCAAAATTTCTCATTTTATGTTTGGCGTTTCATATAAAATAAATAAAATGAATTACTCTGAGAAGGTGAATAAATTCAGAAGAAATATCTTACGTAATTTTAGCTATAACACTCAGCATAGAATCGCTTATAAAAATGCAATAAAAATATTTTTTAAAAGATAGATAAATTTCAAATCCCATGTCATAAATAACTATTTACAATAATAAAAAATATCGTATTGGCTATGCAAAAAATTTGAAGGAGAAAAGATTCATGTTTAATATCCGTCATCCACAAAAAACATGGTTTGGAGTTGGAAGCGTTTCAAAAGTAGTTGAAGAAGTGAATTTCTTGAATGGCAAACATCTCCTTTTCTTTACTGACAAAGGAATTTCTGAAGCAGGTATTGCAAATATAATCCTAGAACAACTAAACAAAGAAAGTATAGAAATAACTATTCATAATACTTGTCCTCCAGAACCTGCAATTCAGGATTTAGAAAATATTTTTGATGAATATAAGAACAAAAATTTTGATTTGATAATAGGTGTTGGTGGAGGAAGCACAATGGATATTGCGAAATCGATATCTGTTTTATTGACAAATACTGGCAATCCCCGTGATTTTCTTGGAATAGACTTAGTCCCTAAACCAGGATTGCCTACTATTTTACTACCAACTACCAGTGGCACAGGTGCAGAAGCAACTCCAAATGCAATTTTTTCAATTCCCGAAGATCAGGTCAAATTAGCAATAGTAAGTACGCACTTAATTCCTGAAGTAGCTATTGTTGATCCTGAACTTACAATCACTGCACCTCCTAAAGTTACTTCTGCCGCCGGCGTTGATGCACTAACACACTGTTTAGAAACCTACGTAGCAAAAAATGCAACGATACTCAGTGAGGTATATAGTATTGAGGGAATGAAATTGATTTCAAAATCTTTACGTAAGGTTTGTGAAGACGGAAGTGACATTAAAGCTAGAAGTGATATGGCTTTAGGTTCATATTACGGAGGCGTCGCTCTAGCAGGAGCAGGCGCCGGAGCTATTCATGCCTTGGCTTATCCACTTGGCTC
>CAYWAX010000021.1:0-16998 GCA_964456425.1 uncultured Nitrospinaceae bacterium
CAAACTCTTTTGTCTTGTAGTAAGGAAACATTAGTTTATCCGAATTTTGGCGGGAGTGTGCCAGATGTTCTTTTTACAAAAGAAATGAAAATTCCCTCTGTTTGGTTTCCTTTGGCGAATGCGGATACAAACTCGCATGGCCCAGATGAAAACCTTGATTTAGATCTTTTTCATAGAGGTTCAGAATTAGCGGTGCATCTAATCGAAGGGATTTGTGATTAGAGAGTTTTACGATTATCTATTTTTTAATTTAAGGAACTAAATGGTGAACGATAAATTTTCAAACCGACTTTCTTCAGAAACCAGTCCCTATTTATTGCAACATAAAAATAATCCTGTGGATTGGTACCCATGGGGAGAGGCCGCACTTGCGAGAGCTGAAAGTGAAGACAAGCCAATCTTTCTTTCTATAGGATATTCTGCATGTCACTGGTGTCATGTAATGGAACATGAAAGTTTCGAAGACAATGAAGTTGCCAATATACTCAATGCAAATTTTATTTCAATTAAAGTGGATAGAGAAGAAAGACCAGATATTGATAGTATTTATATGGATGCTGTCCAGATGATCTCAGGACAAGGTGGTTGGCCTATGAGCATGTTTCTTTTTCCAGACCTTCGACCATTTTACGGAGGAACATATTTTCCACCGGAGGATAGATGGGGTCGCCCAGGGTTTAAGAGTTTACTAGTTCGTATTGTAGAAATGTACAAGAAAGATAAAGACAATCTTCACACCAACGCTTTAAAGATAGTTGAGTCTCTCCAAGATTATTCGGTGCCACAAAGTTCTGATGGTGTATTAAGCCGAAACTACATAATGAATGCAGTTTCAAGTTTAAAGGAAAGATTTGATTCTACTTGGGGTGGTTTTGGAGAGAAACCTAAATTTCCTCCATCTATGGCATTAATGTTGTTGCTGCGTGTTTGGAAAAGGAATGGTGATAAAGAACTACTAGAAATTGTAGAATTTACCCTTCAAAGAATGGCATTGGGTGGGATGTACGATCAACTAGGTGGAGGATTTCATAGATATAGTGTTGATGAGTATTGGTTGATCCCACATTTCGAAAAGATGCTCTATGACAATGCTCTTCTTGTTCAAGTATATATTGAAGCTTTTCAGGCTACTAAAAATGAATTCTATAAATCTATTGCAACAGAAACTCTTGATTATGTTTTAAGAGAAATGTCTTCTCCTGAGGGGGGTTTTTATGCTGCACAAGATGCTGATAGTGAAGGAGAGGAAGGGAAATTTTTTGCTTGGACACCGTCTGAGATCTATGAAGTTTTAGGAGAAAAAGAAGGAAAAATTTTTACCTCCTTTTATGGAGTTACTGAAAAAGGAAATTTTGAAAAAGGTACAAATGCACTTTTTATTCAAAAGCCACCTAAGAAATTTTGTGAAGATAATAATATTGAATACGAGAAATTACTTTTCCTCTTGCAGAATGGAAAGGAAAAATTGTTTTTGCATAGAGAAAAAAGGATCAAGCCAGGTTTAGATGATAAAATTTTAACAAGTTGGAATGGATTGATGATTGGTTCGATGGCTAAAGCTGGAAGAATTTTGAATAATCAAAATTATCTTGATTTTGCAGAAAAATCTGCAGACTTTATTCTAGATAAGATGTGGAACGGAGAGAGATTTGTTCGTTCTTATAGATTAGAGTCAGGGAAATTAAATGCTTATCTTGATGATTATGCATTTATGATTCAGGGCTTAACAGAATTATACGAATCAACTTTTAATTCACGCTGGTTAGATGCCGCTGTAGATATTGCTCATCAAATGTCTAAGCTTTTCGAAGATAATGAAAGCGGAGGTTTTTTCTTTACTTCTAAAGATCATGAGAAATTAATTGTAAGAAAAAAAATGTCTCAAGATGGCGCGATTCCGAGTGGAAATTCTATTGCGGTGCTTTCTCTTCTAAGACTGTCTAGGATTTCAGGTGAGGGTGTTTTTGAAAAGATGGCCGAAAAAACAATGAAAGTTTTTAGTCATATTCTTGATTCAGCTCCTGCAGCATTGCATATGATGTTGGTAGGATTAGATTTTTATTTAGATACTCCTATGGAAATTGTTCTCTCAGGTGATTTGGAATCTGAAGACTCCAAAGAAATGTTGAATGTCATTCATAGTGTTTATCTTCCGAATAAAGTGCTTGCCTTTAATTCAATTGACGGTTCGAAAAAACTATCTTTGCCTATACTTAAAGACAAAAGTCCAATTGATAATAATGCAACAGTATTTTTGTGTGAAAATTATGCTTGTAAATTACCGATGGTCGATCCCGAAGTTGTTCGAAAATCTTTAGAATAAAAGTTACTTGCTTCGAACAAGGAAGGCTGCATAGCCTCTTGTTCTTAGAAGTTCCGCAAGTCTCTTAGCTCTATTTTTATTATTGATTTTTCTGACTTGAAGGTGGTGTTTGCTCCGATCTCCATGCCAACCTTTTATTTTCAATACATAATTTCCATCTCTTCGAAGTGTTCTGCTTATATAATTTAATTCAGAAACAGATTTAAATCCCCCAATTAAGACAATCCATTTTGTGTTTCTTTCGGAGGGAATTTCGTAAGGGGTTATGACTACTGGCACGACTCCTTTTCGAATCATGCGGATTTTTGAAGCTGCACCTTTTGAAAGATCTATAACTCTGGTTTCTACAAAAGGCCCCCGGTCATTAATTCTTACTTCGACTTTATCTTGGGAATCTCTTCTTTCGACTAATACTATTGAGTTGAAAGGAAGAGTTCGATGAGCCGCAGTCAAAGCGTACATATTATAAGTTTCTCCATTTGCTGTTTTTCTGCCGTGATATGGCTGTCCGTACCAAGATGCTTTCCCTAGGAGTTCTCTTTTTTGGAAACTAGATGTTCGGGGATCAACCGATTTCGTTGCACAACCATTGAAAGAGAAAAAAATAATAGAAATGAGCAACAAAGAACTTCGATAGGAATTTAAACGCTTCAAGAGACACCATTCAAGAAAACGAAGAATGAACATTTTAGAACTTACGTGGCGGCAAGTTAATATAATCTAAATTTAGAAAAGGTTTCTCCGATGGGGTTCCCTTCTCTAAGTGCTTCCATCATTTGTTCTTCTATTTTGGTTAGTTCTTCTATTTTATTGACAACTTCTTCTAATCTTTCTTGAGGAATGACAACTACGCCGTTAAGGTCAGCAGATAAAATGTCATTCTCTCTAACTGTAACACCTGAGCAGTTAATAGGGACACCTACTGCCGAAGCAGTCGTGGAACCACCACTGCCGTGAATAGAAACTCCCCTAGCAAAAACAGGAAAATTCATTTCTCGGTGTTCTTCTATATCTCGTGCTCTGCCATCTAGAATTACTCCTTTTAGATTCATTGCGATTGCCCTCGTGCTCATAAGACCTCCCCAGTTTGCAGTAGTTACATTGGGAGGGACTGAAATCACAACAATACTCTCAGGAGGAGAAGAGTCTACATGGTGTTTTTCTAAAGGTGGTACCTTTCCACCACCTGATGGAACCATTTGTACTGTATGTGCAAGACCTACTATTCTACATTCTTCATCTGGAGAATATAGTTGTATGTCAGGCATGTGTCCTTTTATTTTCAAATTATCAAGTGCATCTGCTACCTGGCATGTTGAAAAAACTTTCAATCTTTCTAGCAATTCAGAGGTCATAGTCATCTTTTTTTATTCCTAAATTATTTAGAAGTATCTGAACACAAAAAATATAATTGTGCAATTTTATTATTATTTTCGATATTAGCAGGAAGAATATTGAGTTTGTAGTAATTTTGTTCATTTCAAAAGCTTTCAAATTCTACAAAGCGCGTTCCATTTGGGTCAATCTCTTCTAGTATTTTTATTTCTTCCTCTGTAGGAACGATTGTTTTATTTGTCTTATGAGGAATTTTAAGTTTAAAACCAGTTTCTTCTACTATGTCATCTTTGGAAGAGTATGAATGGATACTTTCCAGTTCAAGTTCTCCATCTTCGTTTTTGAAAACTGCTTTTGGAGTGACCACTTTTTCAAGATTCCCCGTTTGTGTAACAAAGTCTACACTTTCGACAAAAGCTCTCTTGTCGTGTTTTGTTTTCCAAATGATTGTTCTTTTTGCTTGCGACATAATTACGGAACCTCCCCCACCACCAGGAAGACGAACTTTCGGTTTGTTAGGGTCTCCGATATAACTCATATTAACGTTACATTTTTTGTCAATTTGTGCCCCTCCTAGAAAAATCAAATCGATTCCTCCTCTTGCAAAAAGATCGTAAGTGTCTGCATTTGAAAAAAGAGAAGCAGAACCATAACAAAGTTCAGGACCATTTGTGCTTTTTGGCATGAATCTAGGTTCTGGATTTATGGAACCTGCAACTTCTATCAGGACAAGATTAGGTGCATGCATTTTTTTTGCAAGGAAAATTGCTACCATTGGTATTTGAGAATTCACACCGTGAAACACTTTTTCTTTATCCTTGATTTCACGGGAAAGGCATACGACCATTTGATTTGCTATTTCTCTTATATTTCTTTTGTTCATTTTAAATATCTTAATTTGAAATTGAATCCATAGATTTTAAATAGTTTTTTAGTCCATCTTCAGTTTTGGAAGCATCCATATAACGTTTAATTTCTTCAGGTTCAAAATCATAATAAGGATATGAACTGCAAGGTTTTGCCCCTCCTGGTGATTTTACGACAGCTTTCACAAGAAATCCTGGGATAGAAGTATTCTCTGGGTCAGTTTCTATTTCTGAGGAGGAAATAATTTCTTCCGATGTGAGAATAACTCCATTTTCAGCAGCACGGCTCATTTCTACATCAAAATGAGGATTTCCTAAAATCCATGCATTTCCGTTTTCATCACATTTTGCAACATGTAATAAAGTCCAATCGGGCTTCAGTGCTGGTATTGCAAAGAGGGTTTCATGAGTATACGGGTCGTTAAATGTTGAAAAGTTGCTTCTTTCTGGAATATCGCTTCCTTTAAATCCCTTTATAGGTTGAAAGGGAATTCCGTAGGCTGCAGCCCGCAGCCCGGCAAGAATACTTGGTCATGCATGTTCGGTAAGTCCTACTAGTCCTTTTTCTATGGATTTCCGGTAGTTTGGTGCTAACCCGAACTCCGACTCAAAAGTTACTATTCCGCAGAGAGTTTTTTCGAGACTTTGTGATGCACATAGAATATCTGCATCGTAACCTGGAGAATGTTTAATTAAAGTTAGATTTTTTCGACCTTGTCTGATAATTTCTCTTAATAAAGAAGAAGGATTTCTATGTAGTAAACTACCCCCGGTAGAAATAGTATCCCCATCTTGAATTAGATGAGCCGCTTCTTTTAATGATGTTAATTTACTCATTAAGAAATCCTAGGAAATAGTTTAATAATAACATGTCTTATTTTCTGTCTTGAAGAAATAAACAACTCATGAAATAATTTTAATGTTTTGAAAATTTCTTACGTTTATTCTGTTTTCTTTTGGTCTGTTGGTCAACAGTTTTTAAAAGAATTTTTTAGGAGGTTGTAGATATGCAAAGAATTTCACTTATTGAACCCAAAGCAGCGGATCCTTCAGCAAAACGAATAATGGAAAACTTGTTGAAACAATTTGGAGTTGTGATACCTCCAGTGAAAGCATTAGCTCATAAACCTGATTTGCTTCGTGCCGTTTTAAGTCTTACCAATACTGCACACGGCAAAGGAGAGATTGATCTTGGATTAAAAGAAATTCTAAATATTCGCGCTTCTTCGATAAATGGGTGTGAGTTTTGTGTGAAAATGCATTCGTCACTAGCACAGAGTCATAAAGTGTCTTCGGAAAAAATCAATGCTGCTAAAGAAGGTTCAGTAAATAGTATTTTTAGTGAAGAAGAAAGAGTTGCTCTTCGTTTTTGTGAGGAAAGTACAGAGAAAGTTTCAGTGACAGACGAGACATTTATGTCTTTGAAAGACTCTTTTTCCGAATCTGCTATTGTTGAAATTTCTGGAGTGGTTTCCACTATTAATCTTTGGAATAGAATAATAGTGGGATTAGGTTTTTGAAAATTATGTTGCCTCTGCTCCTGGTGTTCTTAGGCGCAATCTCTCAATAGGATTTCCTTTTTTAAGATGTTCCTCAACAATTTCTTCAACATCTTCAACTTTTACTCCGGAGTACCATACTCCATCCGGGTAGACTAAAACTGTAGGTCCTAAAGTACAAGGCCCTAGGCAAGTCGCTCCTGCCATTGCCGTGTCATTTGCAAGCTCTGAAGTTCCTATAGCTTCATTAAATGCGTTCGCTACTTCAATTGCTCCCTTAGATTGGCAACAACCTTTAGGATGGTCTGCTGTTCTTTGATTTATACAAACGAAAACATGTTTTTTTATATGGTCCTCTTTTTACTCTCCATTTTAAATAGCTATTAATTCAGAATTTCTTGCGTTCATTATTTTATCTAGACATGCCTCTTTAATTTTTTCAACAGATTTAGAACTTCTGCCTTCAACCATTATTCCTGCGTATCTCAAAGAAAGGTTTCTTGCTTTTTCATGATCTATTTTGTCAATTTTATTGAAAATCATTAAAGTTGGTTTATGAGACAAACCAAGATCATTTAAAAGAAAATTAACGTTTTCAATATTTTCTTCGCAATGTGGAGAAGAAGCATCAACTACGTGAAGAAGTAAATGTGCTTCATCCAGTTCTTCTAAGGTTGATCTGAAAGATTCGACTAAATATTTTGGAAGGCTTGAAATAAAACCAACAGTATCGGTGAAAATAAATTCTTCACCACTTGGATATCTCATTTTTCTACTTGAGGTGTCTAGGGTAGCAAAAAGTTTGTTTCCAGCGAAAACATCACTATTAGTTAAAGTATTTAAAATCGTAGACTTGCCAGCATTGGTACACCCAACAAGAGAAATAACAGGAATCTGTTTCCTTTTTCTTAAACGTCTTCCTTGTGAACGTTTTTTTTGTAATTTTTTTAATTCGTTTTTGAGATTATTTATACGATCGAAAGCTTTTCTCCTGTGAACTTCTAGTTTTGTTTCTCCAGGTCCCCTGCCTCCTATACCGCCAGTTAGTCGACTAAGAGCTGTATGTTTAGTAGATATTTTAGGAAGCATATATCGTAATTGAGCTAGTTCAACTTGTAATTTACCAACACGACTTTTAGCTCTTTGAGAGAAAATATCTAGAATTACTTGCGTTCTATCTATGATTTTCAAATCAGTATAGTCGCTTAGACTCTTGATCTGTGACGGAGTAAGTTCGTTTGAAAAAACTATTACTTCTACTCCAAGAAATAGAGATTGTATCAGTGCTTTGGACAGTAGTCCCTTTCCTATCACATAACGATTGTCTGGAGAATTACGTTTTTGAGATATCTTCCATACTGGTGTGAGTCCTGCTCCTCTTGCAAGAGAAGATAATTCTTGTAGTTGCGCGTAAGTAGAAAGATTATTTTTCTCTCCAGTATCTACATGAACTAAAAGTGTTTTTTCTCCCTGTGCTATTTCTGTTACGCTATTTTGAACACGGTAAATTTCTTCTTCTAAAGAAGATGTAAGAGATTCAATATTTAAAGAAATGTTTTCTAAATTTTGAAAAGTCATTTTTTCCCATAGTTCAGTTTTATGAGAAATATTTGATCCGTTTGATCTTTGTGAATTTTGAGTTTCGTTATGTATATTTTGGGGTAGCAAGTGTGCAATATGGATTCTTCCACTTTCTCCGTCTTCTTTTACTTCTATAGCACTCATATAGTCTAATCTAAGTGAGGCCATATCATTCAAGTCTTCGTTAGATAGTTCGGATGATTCAAGATGAGTATGTATACATCGCAGGCCACGAAGTCTATTTGTTCCAGATCTTGAGCGTCCTAATTCTGGAATTTCAATCGCTTTTGGCCCACCAACAATTACAAAACGTACCAACCCCTGTCTGTCAATTAAGATAGCTACTTGTTTCGAAATCTTAAAAGATACAGAAGCAAGTTCTCTTCCTAAATCTAAATGTATTAAATCGTGCTTAGGGATTTTTCTGCGATAAAGTTTTTCAAGGGAGCGTAGGTCTTTACTTTTTAGACCTTTTGTTATTCCGTGAATTTTTGGAATTGTGGATTCTCCAATTCAAATATTCTTCAGTGTAAACAGACATAATCATAAAGTCATATGGGGGTATTGATCAAGTTGAATTTCATTTATTACATATTTGATTTTTGATTGACATGGTTTGTATACGTGCATAAACTCAACCACTCTTTATTTTGAGTGTTTTTTTTAAGAAAAGAGAAATTATGGCACAAGATAGAGAACCAAGATTACTTAGGGTAGAAGATATGGTTCGGCGTCTTCTTAGAAGAAAAGCGGACACTAATCTCACAAATGCTCTTGAAAAGATGCACGCGGCAGAAATAGCACAGATTTTCATGCGTCTTGAAGACCAAGAACAGACGGATGCATACTCGCTTATTCGTTCAATTCCTCTAAAAGCTTCAATATTAAACGAATGTGATCCTCACATTGTCAGAAATTTAATTGAGCATATTCCTAATGAAAAAATTGTAGAAATACTCAAGGAAAATGGAAGTGATGATGTTCGTTATATTCTAGAGTCTTTGCCTGATGATAAATCGGAAGAAGTATTAGATTTGCTGGATTCCGGTTCAAATGAAGACTCTTCGTATCAAGATTTAATGCTTTATACTCCAGAGTCTGCAGGGGCGATTATGACTGATTCTTACGCGGCTCTTGATGAATCAGTGACAGTTGAAGAAGCTATTTCTCGTGTTAGAGATACAAATGAGATTGAGCATATTTTTTATGTTTATGTCATCAATGAGGATAATGTTTTAAGGGGGGTAGTTAGTTTAAGACAGTTGATTTTGTCTAATCCTTTAAAAAAATTGTCAGAGGTAATGACTTCTAATGTTTGGAGTGTTGATGTAAATGCAGATCAAGAGCATGTAGCTAAGATAGTCTCTCGCTATAATATTCTTTCTATTCCAGTTATTAATGAAAGTAATGAGCTTGTTGGTATTGTAACTGTTGATGATGTTCTTGATGTTTTAAGAGAGGAAGCGACAGAAGATATATTGAAAATGGCTGGGACACACCACCAAGAAGAAATTACGTCGTTGTCGGCGATGAAACTTGCTTGGGTTCGTTTCCCATGGCTTGTAATTAGTTGGCTTGGTAGTTTGGCTGCCGCATTTTTTATATCACAATACACACATGAACTCAGTAAAGTAATTGCTCTAGCTGCTTTCATTCCTGTCATTAATGGAACCTCTGGAAATGTGAGTTCTCAAAGTGTAGCTATTATTGTACGTGGTCTTGCAACCGGAAAAGTAGATACGAAGGGGTGGCTTAGCGTCGTTTCTAGACAGGTCTTTGTAGGATTGCTTCTAGGTATGTGCTTTGGAATGCTTCTTTTTTTGGTTGCTAGTTACCAGTTTCCTTCGATATCTTATCTTGGCATAATCGTAGGAATTACTATCTTTTTATCTATGACAATTGCATCAACTCTTGCTTCTCTTATCCCTTTGTTTTTGAATTTCTTGAAGTTGGACCCAGCATTAATGACAGGCCCTGTGGTCACTACAACTGTAGATCTCTTGTCTATAATTATTTATATGAATATTGCAAGATTTATCCTGCAAATGTGATCTTTTCTAAAGTTCAGGAGATTTAATTGCCTTTTTCTGTGGAATTTAGGGTCAGATATGCTGAGACAGATCAGATGGGTGTTGTACATCACTCAGTCTACTTCGTGTGGTTTGAGCATTTTCGGACTGAATATTTTATAAAAATAGGATTCCCCTATAGTCAACTTGAGAAGAAAGGTATTTATTTTCCTGTAGTAGAAAGTGGTTGTAAATATATCTCAAGTGCTACCTATGATGGAATGATCAATGTAAAAGGATATTTTGAATCTCCTAAGGGAGTTAGAGTAAGATTGAACTATAATGTAGAGCAGAGTGGAAAAAAGATTGCCGAAGGTTATACACTACACGCTTCACTAGATCGTAATGGTGCACCTTCTAGAATTCCTGAGAAACTTCTTGCTGTTCTTGATTCTGAGGCAAATTCTAACGATTTTAGAAAATAATAATATTTCAGAGGTTTTTGATGCTAGGTGAATATATTCCAGAGAAGTATGAGAAAAAATGGCAAGATTTTTGGGAAAAAAATAAAATCTTTCATACTGAGGATGGAGCAGAAGATAAACCACCATATTATTGTCTAATGATGTTTCCATATCCCTCGGGTGATTTACACATGGGGCATGCTTGTAATTATACAATGGGGGATGCAATTAGTCGTTTTCGAAAAATGAATGGCTATAGAGTTCTTCATCCAATGGGCTGGGACGCACTTGGCCTTCCCGCAGAGAATGCGGCTATCCAAGCAGGAGTTCATCCTGCCGAGTGGACACAGAAGAATATTAATAATATGAAAAGACAATTGAAGCTAGCTGGGCTTTGTTACGATTGGCCACGTGAAATTTCAACTGCTCATCCCGGATATTATCGTTGGACTCAATGGTTATTTCTTAGAATGCTGGAGAAAGAACTCGCGTATAAAAGAGAGGCTCTTGTCAATTGGGATCCAGTAGATGAAACCGTCTTAGCTAATGAACAAATACACGATGGAATTGCTTGGAGAAGTGGAGCAACTGTTGAAAAAAAATGGCTGAGTCAATGGTTTTTGCGAATAACAGACTATGCGCAAAGATTGCTTGATGATTTAGATGGTTTGGTGGGTTGGCCTGAAAATGTAAAGCAACAGCAGCGCAATTGGTTAGGTAGAAGTGAGGGTGCTCGTATTGATTTTAAACTGGAATCTACGGGAGAAGTTTTGTCTGTTTTCACAACTCGTCCTGATACGGTTTACGGCGTCACTTTTGTTGTTTGTGCTCCAGAACACCCTTTGGTGGATACGTTGCTTGTTGATAATCCTAATGCATCATCCATTAAGACATCTATAGACGAAATGCGCTCAAAGAGTTCTGCAGAAAGAATGAGTGAGGAACAGGATAAATTTGGAGTTTTTACAGGTCACAATCTTATTAATCCTGTCAATGGCGATTCTGTTCCTTTGCTTGTAGCGGATTATGCCTTAATGGAATATGGAACTGGTATAGTGATGGGAGTTCCTGCCCATGATCAAAGAGATTTTCTCTTTGCTAGGAAATACGATCTCCCTATTAAGGTAGTTATTCAGGATCCACAAGGTTCATTGGTTCCAAATGAAATGAGTGAAGCTTATGTAGAAGATGGATTTATGTCAAATTCAGGGCCTTTTGATGGTAAGCCTAATAGGGAAGCGTATCCTGAAATGGTTTCATTTTTTTCTGAAAAAGGTTTTGGAGATAAAACGGTTAATTGGAGAATTAGAGATTGGTTGATTTCTAGACAACGTTATTGGGGTGTACCTATACCTGTTATCTATGAAGAGGATGGTTCTTTTAATCCAGTTCCAGATGAGTATCTTCCCGTTGTTCACCCTAGAGATGTTGAATTTACGGGTCGGGGTGGTAATCCTTTAAGTTCCAGTAAAGATTTTTTGAATTTGGTTAGTCCTATTACAGGTAAGCCTGCGAGACGAGAAACAGACACTATGGATACTTTTGTTGATTCTTCTTGGTATTTCCTGCGTTTTATTTCTCCTAGGTTAGAAAATCAAATTTTCGATCAAAATGAAGTTAATTCATGGATGCCGGTAAGTCAGTATATAGGTGGGGCAGAGCATGCAATTATGCATCTTCTATACTCTCGGTTCTTTACGAAAGTTTTGTTTGACATGGGATATGTCTCGTTTGAGGAACCTTTTGAAAATCTCTTCACACAGGGGATGGTTTGCAGAACTGCATTTAGGCTTAAAGAAAGCAGAGGATTGACTTGGGTGCCTTATAGTAACGTAGATGAAAAAAATAATGTGATTATAAAAGAAGGCCCGAATGGAAGTGGATATAGCATAGGAGATGCTGTAGTAGGAGAAATGTCAGTAATGAGTAAGAGTAAGTTGAATGGAGTTTCCATTGAAGACTGTACGGGAAAGTATGGTGCGGATGCTGGAAGATTATATACACTTTTTATTGGTCCTCCAGAAAGAGATAAAGAATGGAGAGAAGATGGCTTGATAGGAGTGCATCGCTTTTTACAAAGACTCTGGAGTACATTTTCTGAGAAAATGGAATCTTGGAAGAATGTATCATCATCTCAAGTAGATTATTCGAATCTATCGGAACAGGGGAAGAGGTTGAGAAGGGATGCACATTTTACATTGCAATATGTTACAGAAGTTTACGAAAAGACTTTTTCGTTTAACACTGCTGTAGCAAGAGTAATGGAGTTATGTTCTTCAATTCGAAATAATCCTAAGGCTGAACTATCTGTCCAGAGAGAGGCTTCAGAGATTTTGCTTTTTTGTATGTCTCCTATGGCTCCTCACCTTTGTGAAGAACTTTGGAGTTTGTTAGACAAATCTCATTTATCGAAAAGTATTTTCTTGGAAAAATGGCCAATTGTTGATCAAACGGCAATTTCTTCTGAAGAAAAAGAGTTCGCGGTTCAAATTAATGGGAAGACAAGAAGAACTTTTCAAGCTCTTCCAGATGCAGAAGACGATGAACTTATTGAAAAAGCAGAAGAAGTTTCCAAAGCATACTTAGATGGAAAAAAAATATTTAAGCATATAGTGGTCAAAGGACGACTCGTAAATATTATTGTCAAAGATTAGTATATGCCATCCTTGTTTTCTCCTCTTTTTTACTAACAAGCATATTTTATAATGAAAAAGAACTCTTTTTGCTTGATTCAATAATCGCTGCATGCACATAATGAATTATTAAAACAAAACGTATACTTCAATATTGAGGAGAAAGAGCATGCCTTGTAAACTTTCTGGGATTGGACACATGGCAATACATGTAAGCAATGTAGAGAATTCTATTGAATTTTATAGAAGTGTAGTTGGACTTAAGTTAACAGGAAAGTGGGGTCCTCCTGATTTTTCCCGCCCTATTTGTTTTATGCGGTGTGATGAGTATCATCATGACTTAGTTCTTTTTGAACTTCCTAAAGATGTTGAAAGAATAGGACTAGATAAGCAAGACTCTGAATATAAGAAGCAGGTTGGATTACATCATTTAGCTTTTAAAGTGGACAACCGTGAAGATTGGCTTGATGCCCTTGAACATGTAAAATCATGTGGGGTAGAACTTGTTTCGGGTCCTTATGTGCATGGGAATGAAGGTGATGATCCAAATAGTTTTACGGGAGGAAGTGGGAGCCATGCGTTTTACTTTTTAGATCCAGATGGAAACAGAATTGAGATTTACTGTTGGATGATGAAGATCACAAGGAAATCAGTATCTGCGCCGAATCCAGATCTTTAGAAACTTGAACGGAGATTTTATGAACAAAGAAATTGGGATAAAGATTTCTGAAAAACGTTTGCGAAAATTGATGATAGAGATACTTCTCGCAGTTGGATGTGATGCGAGTTCTGCTGAGACAACAGCAGATGTTCTTATTGAGGCAGATCTAAGAGGTTATGAAACCCATGGATTGATAAGATTGCCAGCAATTGTTGATAGAATACAAAGTGAAATGATTAATCCTACGGCTAGGCCGTATATTACAAAAGAAAATGGGTCTTGTTTTTTGGTAGAAGGCGATAGATCAATTGGAGCTGTAGGTGCAAAGTATGGTGCAATACTAGCAGCAAAAAAAGCATTGGAAAATGGATGCTCTACGGTAGGAGTCGTCAATTGTGATCATATTTGTTTGACTGGTTATTATGCGGAACTAATTGCAAAAATGGGTTGTGTTGGTATAGTTCTAGGTATTACTACTCCACTAGTCCATCCTATAGGCGGAATTGAGAGACTTCTTGGAACTAATCCATTAGCAATATCCATTCCTTCCACGACAGAAGATCCGTATTTGTTAGATTTTGCAACAAGTTCAATTTCAAATGGTTCGGTTATGAAAGCTGCGGTAGAAGGAGAGGAAATTCCAGAAGGTACTGCACTTGGCCCGGATGGAATACCTACCACAGATCCAAATCAAGCATCTAAAGGCGCTCTTACACCTTTTGGTGGTCATAAAGGTTATGGGCTTTGTTTGACAATTGGTTTGCTTGCTGGTCCTTTGCTTGGGGCTAAGGTTGGAAAACCTTTGGCACAATCTGTTGCAGATGGGCACTATGACAAAGGGGATTTGTTTATTGCAATTGACCCTTCTTCATTTGGTGATGCCGACGTATTTAGAAATCTAGTATTCGATCATTTGTCTGAAGTAAAATCTACTGTTAAACCTGAAGGAAACGATGAGATAAGGATCCCAGGAGAAAGAGCTCACAAAGAACGCAAAAAAAGACTCAGAGAAGGATTGATAATTGAAAATGGTATATGGTTAAAAATCAATGAATTATGCTCTAAATTGAATGTAAGATGTGATGTTTTAATTTAGATTTAAATTGAGGTTAAATAATTGACTGACTATGAAAAGTTAAATCAAGAACTATTAAAAATAGTAGGAGAAGACTTTATTCATTCAGATCCTATAGCTATGAAAACCTATGATTGTGATGCTCTAACTTTGTATAAAGGAACTCCAATTTTTGTAGTCCTCCCTGAAACTTCTGAACAAGTTAGTCAAATTGTCAAAATTTGCTTAGAAAATGAAGTGCCAATTATACCAAGAGGAGCTGGCACGTGTCTTTCAGGAGGAGCTACTCCTGTGTCAGGAGGAGTGCTGATAGTTTTCACTAGAATGAATAAAGTTTTAGAATTAGATTTTCAAAATCGTATAGCTAGAGTCCAGCCAGGAGTTGTAAATCTAGAACTAACAAAGAAGGCACTTCCTCATGGCTTTCACTACGCCCCAGATCCTTCTAGCCAAATGGCATGTACCATTGGAGGAAATGTAGCAGAAAATTCTGGTGGTGCCCATTGTCTTAAATACGGAATGACCACTAATCATGTTTTAGGTATAGAGGTCGTTCTTTCTTCAGGAGAAATATTGCAAATTGGATCTGATGCACATGAAATAGGGGGTCTAGATTTAAGAGGACTTTTTATTGGTTCTGAAGGAACATTTGGAGTTATAACTGAAATAACTGTTCGATTAACTCCTAATCCTGAGGGAGTTAAGACTATGCTTGCTTCATTCGAAGAGGTTGGAGATGCATGCAGAACCGTAAGTGAGATTATAGCTTCGGGTGCTGTTCCAGCAGCTATGGAATTAATGGATAAATATACGATTGAAGCGATTGAAACAGTAGTTAAAGCAGGATATCCAAAGGGTGCTGCAGCAGTTTTGTTGATTGAATTAGATGGATTTATTTCTTCAATGCAGCCTTTAGAAAAAATTGTTAAGGATATTTGTGAATCAAATTCTTGTACGTCATTTAATATTGCTTCAGATGAAACAGAAAGAGAAAGTTTATGGATGGGTAGAAAAAAAGCATTTGGTGCATTTGGAGCTATTTCACCTTCCTACTATTGTCTAGATGGGACTGTTCCTAGATCAAAGTTAGCTCAAGTTTTAGCAGAATTTGAAGAAATAGGAGAAAAATTTAATTTACGAATTACGAACGTTTTTCACGCTGGAGATGGAAGTTTACATCCAAACGTTCTATTCGATGAAAATATTCCTGGGGAGGTTGAACGTGCTGTTGATTGTGGTTCTGAAATTTTGAGGGCCTGTATTAGAGTAGGAGGAGTTTTATCTGGAGAACATGGAATAGGTATAGAAAAAATCCGAGAGATGAAAGATCAATTTGATGAATCAACGCTTGATACTATGGATAGTTTAAGATCTACAATTGATCCAATCGGATTTTTTAATCCAGGTAAAGTTATCCCAAATGAAGAATATGTTTTTCCAATATCTATAGGGCAGGGCTTTTCTAGTAAATTTTTGGGACTAACAAAATAAAATGTCTTCAATTGATAAATTCCAAAATTCAATAGAAAAAGAGTTTGCAGAGTCTTGTTTGGTGTCTACTGAGAATTTAAATAGTTATGAGATTTGTGGACGAAAGCCTTCATTGGTTGTTAGCCCTAAAAATCATGAATCAGTAGTACGAACAATTTCGTTAGCAAACGAATTAGGTTTGAAAATTATTCCATGTGGTGGATTGACAAGTTCAACTAAGGGTTATTCTCCAGTTACATACGACATTGCACTCTCGACTAATAAAATAGCGGATGTGATTGATTTTCTCCCAAATGATCTCACTGCAGTAGTGGGTCCTGGTATGACAATTGAAAAGTTAAATGCATTAACTAATTCAGAAACTCAAACTTCGGGTTTAGATCCACCTTTCCCTAAGTCCTCAACTATTGGTGGTGTTGCTATGGCTGATAAATCTGGACCAATGCAATTAAAGTGGGGAAGATCTAGAGATCGTTTTATGAAGATGAAAGTAGTTTTAGGAGATGGAAGGAGTAATACTTATGGAGCATTAGTTGTGAAAAACGTTACAGGTTACGATGTTCTTAGATTATTATCTGGCAGTTGGGGTTCACTTGCTGTTGTTACAGAATTAGCAGTATGGCTCTATAAAGAACCTGAATGTACAGGATCATGTATAGCAGGCTTTGAAAATATAAATGATGCTTTTGATGTAAGTAGAAAATTACTTCAACAACCAATTGGTTATGATTTTTTGGAAATCTTTAGTTCGAATCGAATCTCCGTCGAGAATCTAGAACTACCTGGAAAATTTTGTCTCATAACTGCCGTTTCAGATTTTGAAGATGGATTAAGAGAACAGCTTGATCGTATTGAATCTTTAATAGCTAAAGAAAATTGCAAGGATTTATTTTGCCTCGATGAGATACAGACTAAGAAATTATATTCTGTTATTATTGATCCTCCATTAATGGGTAAAGAAGTAATCTCATTTAGAGCTTCAGGTAGGCTGGATCAGTTGCCTCGTTTCTATAATGCTGCACTGTCTGCTTTTCCTAGGGTAGACGGACTTAATTTTTCTT
>CAYWAX010000022.1:0-10692 GCA_964456425.1 uncultured Nitrospinaceae bacterium
ATAATTTTTCTCTCCAGATAAGTCAAATAAGCAACCACTAGAGAAACAACTAAAAGTACTACTGCAATTTTAATAAACGCTATTAAAGCCTCTGTTGCAATATTCAATTAAATGAACTCCCTATCTGACTACCTGTCACATTCGCCAAGTACAATATCTATACTTCCAATAACCGCAACAACATCTGCAAGTAGACCTCCAACACATAATTTTTTTAGAGCTGCTAAATTTACGAATGAAGGTGGTCTAATGCGAACTCTATAAGGTGTTTCTGAACCATCGCTAACTATATAAAACCCAAATTCTCCTTTAGGGTTTTCAATACTATGATATATTTCACCTTCGGGAGGCTTAATTGTTCTTGGAGTTTTACAGCTCACAGGTCCATCAGGCAATTGCTCTAAACACTGCTGTATGATTTTCACACTTTGTCTTAATTCTTCAATCCTAACTATATACCTGTCGTAAATATCTCCATTTTCACCAGTAGGAACTACAAAATCTAAGTATGGATAAGCCGCATATGGTTTGGCCCTTCGCAAATCGTAATTTACTCCACTTGCTCTTAGAAGAGGACCAGACAAACCAAAATCAACTGCATCTTCACCAGAAATAACTCCCACTCCACGAGTACGTTGGAGCCAAATACGATTGTTAGTCAAAAGTGTTTCATAATCTTGAATTCGACTTGGGAAAATATCAATAAATTCTTGCGCTAATGTCAAAAACTTTGCGGGAACATCTTGCTCTAATCCGCCTAAACGGAACGCATTCACAGTTAGACGACCACCAAATGCTGTTTCAAATAAATCAAGTACCATCTCCCTTTCTCTAAAGCACCATAGAAAAACGGTCATGGCCCCAATATCAAGAGCATGAGTTGCCAACCACAACAAATGACTAGCAATACGAGAAAATTCTCCAACCATAGAGCGTATATAGTTGGCTCGTATCGGTATCTCCCAATCGAAAAATTTCTCAACTGCAGTTACCCATGCCAAATTATTAGAAGGAGCTGCTATATAATCCAATCTATCAGTATAAGGGATAAACATCGAATAGGTTATATTTTCACCTATTTTTTCGGTACCTCTATGCAGGTATCCAATATCACAATCAAGATCTGTTACTGTTTCACCATCTAGATGAAGAATCACACGAAGTACACCATGTGTACTAGGATGCTGTGGTCCCATATTTACTACAAGTTCATCAGCTCCAGTAACGGTTTTTGTTTGAATTTCTGATTTTGTTTCTTCTATTTCATACAAATTCTAAATCTCCTAATCATTACTCTCCTATTTCCTTTCGTTGAGGCTTTTCATATACTCTCTCGCCTTTTCCTTCTAAAGGGTAGCTTTTGAGCATTGGATGACTTCCCCAATCATCAGGCATTAAAATTCTTCTCAAATCAGGATGTCCAGAAAAATCAATACCAAAAAGATCAAAAACTTCGCGTTCCATCCAATTAGCGCTAGACCAAAGATTAGATACTGTTGGAATAGATTGTTCTTCTTGTAATCTCACTTTTAAACGTACACGACGATTTTTTTCAATACTAAATAGTTGGTAAAGTACATGGAGTGGAAGATCATCATTAGGAAAATGAACTGCTGTCAAATCAACAAGCATAGTAAACTGAAAGATTTCATGATCTTTAAGGAAGAGAGCAACTTCCTCTAAGGAATCTGGTTTTAGAGTAATGCTAAGCTCATCCTCAAAATTACTAAATGCTTCAGAATCAAATGTAGACCCTGGAAATTTAGCCTCCAGAACATCAAGGATGTCTCTGCCAACGTCTTCTTTCGAATCTTCCTCTGGGTTTAAATCTGAGGTCTCTTCATCTACCTCTGAATTCTCACCTTGAACTGACTCGTCTGCCATCTCATTCCTTAAAAAGTTAATTTCTGAATCTTATTTACGAATAAATTTCTCTTGTTCAATTTTTTTCTGGAGTTGCATCACTCCCCACATAAGGGATTCCGGTCTAGGAGGACACCCAGGGATATAAACATCAACAGGAATAATTTCATCTACTCCTTGCATTACTGCATAGTTTGGGTAGGGACCACCACAAGTTGCGCAATTTCCCATAGCTATAACCCATCTTGGTTCAGGCATCTGATCGTATACTTTTCTAATAGCACTTCCCATTTTGTGTGTTACTGTTCCAGCAACTATAATTACATCAGACTGTCTTGGAGTAGCACGAAAAATTACACCGAATCTATCAAAATCATACCTTGCTGCTCCCGAAGCCATCATTTCGATCGCACAACAAGCAAGACCGAAAGTCATAGGCCATAGCGCACTTTTCCTCGCCCAAGCAACTAAGCTATCAACCTTGGAAGTAATAAAATTATCGTTAAATTTTCCTTCTACTACGCCCATTCCAGAGCTCCTTTTTTCCAAGCATAAAAGTAACCTACCAGCAAAACTAAAATGAACAACATCATCTCTACAAAACCAAACAATCCTAAGGCATCATACTTTACCGCCCAAGGGAAAAGAAACATAGCTTCTACATCAAAAAGTAAAAACAAAATTCCTAATAAGTAAAAGCGTACAGAGAACCTTTCGTTCGCTTCCATTAATGGAGGTGAGCCACATTCATATGCAGATAATTTCTCAGGATCTGGATTATTAGGTCTAATTAACAGAGCAATTAGTAGTGTGACGCCGGCGAATGCAAACGCAAACACTACAAAAATAAAAATAGGCAAATAACCATTTATGAGTTGATAATCTCTAAAAAATACACTTAGAAATTCTGGCACAACAAAATCTTCCAAAAGAATAAAAAATTCGTTTAATAAAAAAGCGGAATTTAAATCTACAAAATTTTTTATATCATGCTATTGATTCTAAACCAAGCCCAAGCAATCAATTCAGAGAAATATTTGAATTTAAGGCAAAGTCCACAAAGAAAGATGGAAAGACACCTAAACTCAAGGTTCCAATAACACATATGACTAATGCTGCTACAGCATAAGACAATCTAGACCCCCATACAAATCTGAACTGTTCTTTTTTTACATCTTCTTCCGTATCATTCATATACATTACAACAATTATTCTTAAGTAATAAAAAACCGAAATGACACTATTCAAAACTGCAATAATAGCCAACCAAACAAAACCTGATTTGATAGCAGCGCTAAAGATATAAAATTTCGCAACAAACCCACCTGTAGGAGGAATACCCGCCAATGCAATCATGAAAATTGCCATTGAAAATGCAAGCCCTGGTCGACTTAAACCAAGACCAGAGAATTCTTCTATATTAGTTCTTTCATTTCCATCTTCTCTTTTCGCAAGCATTATGACTACAAATGCTCCTATATTCATAAAAGAATAAACAAAAACATAAAAAAGAAAACTACCTGAAGATAAAGTTCCAGCTTGATTAATTGTGACTAGCGCAATCAACAAATAACCAACATGCGCAATACTAGAATATGCAAGCATTCTTTTAATATTTTTTTGCCATATAGCTACAAGATTCCCTACAGTCATCGTTAAAACTGCAATTATCCATATGGTCATTTCAATTTTGTTCGCCGAAAAACCCGCCGTAGAGATTAGGATACGAAACAGAGCTGCAAAAGCAGCTGCCTTTGGACCAACAGACATGAAAGCAGTAGCAACTGTAGGAGAACCTTGATATACATCCGGCGTCCACATATAAAATGGAAAAGCTCCTATTTTGAAACCTAAACCAACAATAAGGAAACTCAGGCCCAAAAAAAACACTAATTTTTGAGAAGAAAGTTCGTAGAATCTAATAATTTCAAAAAGATCGGTAGACCCTGTTGAACCATAAATAAGTGCTATTCCAAAAAGCAAAAATCCTGAAGCAAATGAACCTAAGAGAAAGTATTTCAGAGAAGCTTCATTTCCAATAAGACTAGAACGAAAAAAACCAGACAAGACATAAAGAGACAATGAAAATATTTCAAGAGCGATAAAAATCATCACGAGATTTCTTGTAGATACCATAAGCATCATGCCAAGAGTTGCAAAAAGAATAAGGCCTAAAAAATCTCCATATGAGTTTTCTTCAAATTTCTTTTCTATCGAAGACATTAAAACAACTATAAAACTTGACATGAGAATTATCAGAAAAAGAGATCTGGTGAAACCATCAAATAAATACATTCCGCCAAATGAAATTTCTGAATTTTCCGGACTCGAAAATAAACAAGAAATAAATGTGATGAACAAAACTACTATAGACAACCATAAAGTAGCTTTTCGCTTTTCATCAGAAGCAAAAATATCGAAAAGCAAAACCATAACAGCACCAAAAGTTAAAATCGGTATAGGGAAAAAGCTTTTCCAAAAAATTACCGGAAAAATAAATTCCATCAATGACCCCTTCTGGTGATAGTTGAAGATGAAACTAAAGGAGGATTGTCATTCTTAATCCCTTGCACAACAAGCTTTCGTTCATTTATTTTAAGAAGCAAAGACTTTGCAGAGGGTTCAATAATCTTAAGAATTGGCTTTGGGTAAATTCCTAATAAAAAAACTAAGAAAATCATCGGTACCAATACAAACCATTCACGAAGATTCAAATCAGTTAAAATCCTATTTGATTCTATTTTTATTTTCCCGAAAATCATCTTCTGTACCATCGGCAACATGTAAACAGCGGAAAGAACAACTCCAAGAGTAGCTATTATCGTAGGAATAAAATGAGATTGGAAAGAACCAGACAAAATTGCAAATTCTCCTACAAAACCGTTTAACCCAGGGAGTCCGATACTACTAAAAACAGTAATTACAAAAAAAACAGAAAAAACAGGCATCACCTTTGCGATACCTCCAAAATCGTCTATTAAACGTGTATGTCTTCTTCTATAGAGCATCCCAACAGTTAAAAAAAGAAGACCACTACAAATACCATGATTAACCATTTGTAAAACACTTCCACCAAGCGCTAAAAGATTAAATGAAAAAAGACCAAACATAACAAATCCTAAATGACTTATAGAAGAATAGGCTACAAGTTTTTTAGCATCCCTTTGAATCATAGCCATCAATGCTCCATATATAATTCCAACTAAGGAAAGAAAAATAAAAATAGGAGAAAACTGAATAGCAGCTTCAGGAAAAAGTGGGATTGCCAATCTTATGAACCCGTAGGTACCCATTTTCAAAAGGACACCAGCTAAAATTACACTTCCTGCTGTAGGAGCTTCTACATGCGCATCCGGTAACCAAGTATGAAAAGGAAACATAGGAACTTTGATTGCAAAAGCCAGTGCAAATGCAACGAAAAGCCATGTCTGAAGGAATGGATCGATAGGAGAGTTTAAAAAAACTAAAATATTAAAAGTCCCAGCACCAGTTGAAAAATATAACCATAAAATTGCAACAAGCATTAAAACGCTACCAGCCATCGTATATATAAAAAATTTCATTGCCGAATAGATTCTTTTCTTTCCACCCCATATTCCGATAATGAAATACATCGGAATTAACATAGCTTCCCAAAACACGTAGAAAAGAAAGAAATCCAAAGAAACAAAAACACCCAACATTGCAGTTTCAAGGAGAAGCATAGAGAAATAATACAAACGAATACGTTTCTTAATATCATCCCAAGAAAACAATAAGACTATTGGAGTTAAAAAAGTCGTGAGTAAAATCAATGGGAAACTAATCCCATCCAAGCCAACTCTATAAGAAACACCTAGCGATTCTATCCATTTGATATTCTCTACAAATTGCATTTCTGCAGAAGCTTGGAAATTTACAAAAATTATTAATGAAAATAAAAATGAAACTAGACTCGAAATAATCGAAATTAGAAAAATTCTTTTATAATGCTTTTCGTTATCATCACGAAAAAACAAAATTAAAAAAGCGCCGATCAAGGGAGAAAAAACCATCCAGCTAATAAGAGGAAACAAAACAGAACCCTTTTTAAAGTCTATTTAAAAACTAAAAATAAAATAATACATACCGCTCCAAACAAAATAGATACTGCATATGTTTTAACGTATCCGTTTTGCAATGTACGCAACGTCAATCCTAAAGACTTAACTATTTGTCCAGTCCCATTAACTGTCGCATCAATTATGCTTATTTCAAAAAGCTTAAAAAATAGATTTGCAATTGACCTTAATGGACGAAGTAAAATGAAATCATAAAACTCATCAATATAATATTTGTTCTCTAGGACAGAATAGATACGGCCACCGATTATCGATGAACTAGAAAGAATGTGCCATTTTTTAGCAGCGTTTTGGTAAGCTAAGAAGATACCTAACAAAGCAATGGCAAGGGATACAAACATTAATATAAGCTCTAATGTTAAATTATGATGTGTCCCAGCTAAATCTACTGAACTCAATACCGAAGAAAGAAATTCGGCAAAAATATTTCCACCTACAATAATCGGAATACCTACCCATCCTCCTACAATCGAGAAAAAAGCGAGAACAAATAATGGGAAAATCATGATTGGTGGGGATTCGTGTACATGTATTTCATTTTCATTGAAATTTTTGTCTCCATAAAAAACTTTAAATACCAACCGAAACGTATAGCAAGAAGTCATTAGTGCACCCAAAATGCCAGCAAACCAAAAAAGATTAGATAATGAATTACTTGTAAATGCAGAGAACAGAATTGCATCTTTACTAAAAAATCCTGCCAAAGGAAAAACACCAGAAATTGCTAGAGAACCAATTAGAAATGCAAAACTAGTTTTGGGAATATAGGACTTTAATCCTCCCATTTTTTCGATATCTTGCTCCCCATCCATAGCATGTATTACACTACCAGCACCCAGAAAAAGCAAAGCTTTAAAAAAAGCATGAGTCATTAGATGAAACATTGCTGTCGCATAGGCTCCAAGGCCACAAGCTAAAAACATATAGCCCAACTGACTTAAGGTACTATATGCCAAAACTTTCTTAACATCATTCTGAACCAGAGCAATAGAAGCCGCAAATAACATAGTGAAAGTGCCTACAATGGCTATGACTATAAGAGTCGTTGGCGCAAGGCTAAAAAGAACATCGTTTCGAACTAGCAAATAAATCCCTGCAGTTACCATAGTTGCCGCGTGTATGAGAGCACTTACAGGCGTAGGTCCTTCCATCGCATCTGGAAGCCATACATGAAGGGGAAACTGTGCACTTTTTCCGGCCGCTCCCAAAAATAAAAACAAACATAATAAATTCACATTAAGGCTATCTTTGACAAATAGTTCGGATGCATTTTTAGAAATATTTGTAAAATCAAATGTTCCAAAGACAGTTAGAATATAAAATAAGGCAATAAGAAAGCAGAAATCTCCAACTCTATTTACTATGAATGCTTTTTTCCCCGCCTCTGTAGCAGAAGGTTTTTCATACCAAAACCCGATAAGTAAATAACTACACAAACCTACTGCTTCCCAACCAACAAACATCAATAAAAAATTATCAGCCAACACTAGCAATAACATAGAAAAAGAAAAAAGATTCAAATAAATAAAATAACGAACAATACTCAAATCTTCACGCATGTATGCGATAGAATAAATATGAACCATGAATCCGACACCAGTAATAATTAAAGTCATAATAGAAGATATCGGATCAATCACAAATCCAACTTTAATTATCAAATTTCCAATAGGGATCCAATCAAAAAGAAATATAGAAGCTAGTCTATCTTGCGGACTTTGGGATAAAAAACTAAAAAATACAAATAAAGAAACTAGAAACGATAACAATATTGCTGTGGAAGCTATCCAACCAGACAATGACTCTTTTTTCCCTTTCCCCAACAACAAAAGATTTGCGAACAAACCCAAAAGCGGGAAAAAAAGTATCAGGAGAATTAATTTGCTCATATTAAAATTTCAACAAATTGACTTCGTCAAGGTCAGTAGATTCTCGATTCCTGTATATCATTACAACAATCGCCAAACCAATCGCCGCTTCTGCAGCAGCTACAGCCATAACAAAAAAAACAATTAGTTGCCCATCCATAGAATTTAAAAAATATCCATAACTAACAAAAGCAAGATTTGCACCACTCATCATAAGTTCAATGCATAAAATAACAACTATTACATTTCGTCTTACAATTACACCAATAACACCCAACGTAAAAAGAATTGAACTAAGAAAAAGATAATTTTCCAAAGGTACCATATGTCTTCATCCCAAAATTAACGGCTTTTTTTTCTTCCTAAAACAACAGCTCCAATGATGCCGACAAACAGAAGCACTCCCATTGTTTGAAAAGGCAAAAGATATTTCGATAATAACAACTGTCCTATTAACTGTGTGTTACCGACTTCATCAATATATTGTGGAGTAAAAACTCCCTTGATTTGAGAAGAAATACTCATGTCTTTCAAAACGATTATTAAGACCAAAAATACAAATAAACCAAAAACAATCCCTAGAAGTTTCTGGAAAGGAATTTTTAAATCTTTTTTTTCCTCTTTGTCTAAATTTATGAGCATAATGACGAATAAGAAGAGCATCATTATTGCACTTGCATAGACAATAATTTGAACTATGGCAACAAATTGCGCGTTTAAAGATAAGAATAATCCGGCAAGACCAAGGAAAGTTACTATCAAACTAAAAACACAATACATGGGATTAGGCAAAGCAACAACAGAAACTGCGCCAACTGTAGTTACTGTTGCCAAGAAATAAAAAACTAAAGTTGATGCCATAAATCATAAACCCTATAAATATGTAAGAAGTTTTTCTTCAGGATAGCGGTTTTTTAATTCTGGATAATCTTCGTTCCGTTTCACTAAAAAATCTTCTTTTTTATATAAAAATTTACTTCTATCATCTGCACAAAATTCGTATTCATTGCTAAGAACAATTGCACCAACCGGACATGCTTCTTCACAATATCCACAAAAAATACATCTCAGTTCATTGATCTCATAAACAGAGGCATACCGCTCTCCTTTAGAAACAGGAGAACTAGACTCATTCTCTTCAGATTCAACATGAATACAATCAACTGGACAAGCTGCAGAACAAAGCTTACATCCAACACAACGTTCAAGACCGTCTTCCCATCGAAGTAATTTGTGTAAGCCCCTATATCCTATTGGCATACTTTCTTTTTGCTCTGGATATTGAACAGTCTCACGGCTTTTCCAGGAATGTTTCAGAGTAAGCCAAAGACCTCTAAAAATAGCAGTAAACATTGAAATCCCTCAAATTTCTGAAATTTACAAATTAAAAAAAGTAATAGCTCCTGCAGTTACTATCGCATTTAAAATGGAGACAGGAAGCAAAATCTTCCAACCAAAATCCATCAATTGATCGTATCTCAATCTTGGCGTAGTTGCTCTTAACCACATAAAGAAAAACATGAAAGCAATTACCTTTATTAAAAACCAAACAACTGGCGGCAAAAACGGACCTCGCCATCCTCCCAAAAAGAAAGTAGCACCAACTGCTGAAAGAGTAATCATATTGCAGTATTCAGCAAGAAAATATACTGCAAAATGCATACTGCTATACTCAGTGTGAAACCCTCCTGTTAGTTCACTTTCAGCCTCAGGCAAATCAAATGGAGCACGATTCGTCTCTGCTAACATACAAATCACAAACAAAACAAAACCAAGAGGCTGTAAAATAATGAAAGGTAATTCAGATTGTGCATCAACAATTCCTTTCAAACTTAATGTTTCAGATAACATAACTACACCAAGCAGTGACAATCCTAATGACAATTCATAACTAATTAACTGGGCTGCAGAACGAAGTCCTCCAAGCAAAGGATATTTACTATTTGAAGACCAGGAACCAAGAACAATTCCGTATACACCCAGTCCACTTAGAGCAAAAATATATAGTATGCCAATATTTACATCAGCCAAAAACATATCGATCTGATAGCCAAAAATCTCAACTTTATCTCCAAATGGAATAACGGCAATAGAAGATAACGCTGGAATAAGCGTCAGAGCGGGAGCTAAAATAAAAATAATTTTATTTGCATCTGCCGGTATCAAAGTTTCTTTGAACATTAGTTTTATGCCATCCGCAATTGGCTGGAGTAGACCCGCAGGACCAACCCGATTAGGTCCCACTCGAACCTGAACTAATGCAAAAACTCTCCGCTCCATCCAAGTCATATACGCTGCAAGAATTAGCAAGACAGTAAAAACTACAATCACTTTTATTAAAATTATACCGGCAATCGCCATTTTTTAATCCCTATAAATTTTCTTTTTTCTCTTCTAAGAGTAAAGAAAATTCTCCAATATTAAGTAAACTATCATTATAAATTTTCAAAAATCCTTCAGGAGCAAAAACTAAACCTGAAGGAATAGATTGATCAATTTCAACTGGCAATTTTAAAATTTTTTCTCCAATTTTAAATTCAATCTCATCCCCATTCAAAATCCCCAATATTTGTCCATCCGATTCACACATTCGTATACACGCATCTGGCATATCCCAAAGATGAAATGAGGATGAAACATAAACACCAGAAAGAGATAAATTAGGAGTTAAAATTAATTTGAGATTTTGTTCGTCCATCTTATTCGGATTGGATATTTCTGGAACTATAAACTTCCCTTCTTTTTCTTGCGATAAACAAATTCCATCCTGTTTTGAACCTGTAAAAACAAACTCATAATCATCTAAAGATTTAGAAATATCAATTTGTATTTTCTCTAAAGAATTAGTTTTCATTGGAATT
>CAYWAX010000022.1:10702-15681 GCA_964456425.1 uncultured Nitrospinaceae bacterium
ATAGCCTTTGCAATTTCGCTAAATACTTTCCAAGCTTCTTTCCCAAATAAACCATTAACAGGTTTAATAGCTCTTCTATTCCTTAAAACTCTTCTCTCTATATTTGTATAAGAACCATTTTCTTCATAAGAGGTTAACGATGGCAGAACTACATCTGCAAAGGGGACCGTAGCATTTACATGAGTAGCGTGAACAACGACGAAGCAGGGAGATTCAATAGCCTCCCGGACTAATTTCCCATTAGGATGTTCGGAAACAGGATCACAATCCATCAAATATAAGGAAGAAATTTCCCCAGCTAAAATAGAATTAAAAACTTCTTCACTACTTTCAACTTCGACGTTTTCTTTATGTATACCTTTTGCTGAAGGAGAAATCATCATATCAAATGCGCCCTGAAGATTTGGAGGCACACTTGCATAAAAGAAATTACAGTCTAGAATTTTAGCAAGATTCAATATCTCTGAGTTTAGAGAGAAGCTTTGGATAAAAGGTCCAATTACGAAGGTAAGATTATCTTTATTTGTTATTAATCTAGTCGCAATTTCCTCTAAGAGAGATATCTCCATTTCAGTTCCATCCGTATTTTCAGCAGAAATCCTTTTCAGAAATTCATCTAGCCCATCAAATCCTTTTGGATTATTTCCATTCCTGAAATTAGACACTCCATCTGGAAAGAGTTTTCTAGAGACAATCTTTTGAATTGCTTTAATGAAATTAATCTCTTGACCTATTGAAGGAACAAAATGAGACATTCTACTATTTATACGCAAATCAATTTTTCTAGGATTAATACTATCTATATAAGCGCCTTTTGAGTGGGCTTTTCTTATCTGAAGAGCTAAAATTGGATTTTCTAGAAAAGGATCAGAACCGAATAAAACAATTTGACTCGAATTTGACAAATTCGATAATGTGGCAAAACCACCGGTGTGACCGAACACAGAAGTTTGTGCAATCGTTTGAGAAAAATCACGTGGATGTATTCTGCAATCTATTTGTTCGCTTTCTAAAACAGTCCGAAAAAATTTTTGGAACTGGTATGCAGCTTCATTGCTTGAATAAGAACCACCCAAACCTGCAAATGAGTTTCCGCCATTTATTTGTTTTAAAGAAATATACTTATCTGCTATATACTCAACTGCTTCATCCCAATTAACCTCTTTCAAAATACCGTCTACTCTAATCATTGGTTTACTAATTCTGTTTTCAGCATGGGCTCCACTCCAACCATACCGCGCAACATCACATATCCAGGTATCATTGACCTCCGGGTTTTCAGAAGCTGTTACTCTTTTCAAAATTCCCTCTTGTGACCAAACGCGTTGCTTACAACCAATACTACACAGAGTGCACGAAGTATCGATATGTTCCATCTCCCATACTCTTGAGGTAAAACGATATTTATTGTCAGTGAGAGCACCTACTGGACAAATATCAATTACATTTCCCGAAACTATGCTAGAAAGAGGGAGATCCTCATAAATTCCTACTTCAGTTTTATCTCCTCTAAAAGCCCAACCAAATTCTTCACCACCATCAATTTCGGAAGTAAATCGTATACAGCGTGTACAATGAACACAACGATTCATTTCAGGTTTAATAAAGGGACTAATTTCTTTCTTAGGAAAGATTCTTCTAAGCTCTTGAGTACGACTTATTGCGTTAGCATAAGACATTGTTTGGTCTTGCAACGGACACTCTCCACCCTGATCACATACAGGACAGTCCAAAGGATGATTTTTTAATAGAAATTCAAAAACACCCTTTTGAGCTTCATCTACCTTGGGTGTTTCAGAACTTACAACCATTCCTTCAGAAGGAAACGTTGCGCAGGAAGGCTGTAACTTAGGAATTGGTTTTCCATTTCCCGCATCTGTAATTTCTACTAAACATGCACGACACTGACCAACCACGGAAAGGTTTTTGTGATAACAAAAATGAGGAATATGTATCCCCGCATCTAGAGCAGCTTGAATAATAGGCTCGCCGTGTTTTGCCTTTAATTCTTTTCCATTAAAAATAAAATTTATGTTTGATTCCTGTGACAAACTCAATCTCCAATACTAATTTTAATTACACCGAATATGGACTGTTAAGAGGACAACATTTCTTATTTATATGCTCCTCAAATTCATCCTGAAATTTATTTAAAATTGCTCCAAACATCATCGCACACGCATCCGATAGAACACATATAGTGTTTCCTCTCATGTTTGGGTCAATTGACTTTAAAGTAGAAATATCTTCCTTAACCCCTTTTCCGCTTTCTATACGAGATATTATTTCGGAAACCCATCCTGTTCCTTCACGACAAACTGAACACTGGCCGCAAGATTCATGTTCGAAAAAACGAGAAAGCCTAGCAGCAACTTCTACCATACAGGTTGATTCATCCATGACAACAACACCGCCACTTCCACCCATACTTCCTGCTGCAGCCAAAGAATCAAAATCCATCTTTATTTTATCTTCGTAAACTTCTTTTGAGTTTAAAACTGGGGCACTTGCACCACCTGGAATAACTGCTTTTAATTTTTTACCATCAATTATTCCGCCACAATGCTCTTCAATGATCTCCTCGCAAGTAAGCCCGAGCGGCAATTCATAGAGTCCTGGTTTTTTTACATGTCCAGAAACACAGTACATTCGAGTTCCAGAATTTTTCTCATTTATTCCTATCTGTGAAAACCAGTCCGCGCCTTTATTAAGAATATGGGGAAGATTACAGAGCGTTTCTACATTATTAATTACAGTTGGTCGTCCATACAAACCTTCAACTGCTGGGAAAGGGGGTTTTAAACGTGGATGACCTCGTTTTCCTTCTAATGATTCTAGTAACCCAGTTTCTTCGCCACAAATATATGCACCAGCTCCCGAATGGACATATATATCACAATCAAAATTACTATCAAAAATATTTTTACCTACGTAGCCTTTTTCATATGCCTCCCGGAGTGCCTTTTCAACAACTAAAATAGGAGCAAAGTATTCTCCACGAATATAAATGTACGCCTTCTCTATTCCAACTGCATAACATGCGATCAAAATTCCTTCAATTAATTGATGCGGATCTCGAAGCATCAATTCTCGATCTTTGAAAGTTCCTGGTTCTCCTTCATCTGCATTAACAGCTAAATATTTTGGACCGTCAACTTTAGGCACAAAACTCCACTTCAAACCACAGGGGAAACCTGCCCCACCTCTCCCACGAAGACCAGATGTTTTTACAGTTTCAATAACATCATCACTCAAAATTCTCTTATCTAAAATAGATCTAATTGCTTGGTAACCAGATGTCTTTTCATAAGCCTCTATTTTTTGACATGCAGGATCTTGAAAACGCGATGTTACAATTTTTTCTAAAGTAAAATTCATAATTTTATCCATCAAAAATCATTCTAAATTAGTCTTCTGTTTTATTTTCACTTGAAGAAAATGAACTCTCTTTTATGAAATTTAAAGAAACTTCATCTGCTCCCATCGGAACAACTTCTTCACCTTTTTCTAGAGAAACTATAATTGGTTCTAAAATTTCTTCTGTTAAATTTTCAAAATAATCGGTATTGATTATTAAACAAGGGGCACCTCCACATGCACCAAGACATTCCACTCTTTCTATGGAAAATTTTTTATCTGAACGAGTTTTTCCCGAAGGACAATCCAGGCGTTCTTCTAGAAAATCAATTAATTTTCCTGCTCCCATCAATGCACAGGATAAATTATCGCAAATTTGAAAATGGAACTCGCCCATATCATTCGTTTTTAACATTGTATAAAAACTAACTACACTCCAAATTTCCATTGCTGAAGTCTCAAAATATCCGGCTAGAAACTGCATAGCTTTGCTCGTAATTTTTCCCTCCTGTTTTTGAATAAGTATCAATGCAGGAATGAGCGCAGAACGTTTGACAGGATATTTTCCAACAATCCTTTCAAGTTCTTCTTTATTTTCGTCTGAAAATTCAAAATCTTCTTCATCAGAAGAATTTGGGAAGTGTGCAAAAACCAAACGGAATTACTCCTTAAATTTAACGATCAATTTCACCTAAAACAATGTCAATACTTCCTATTGCAGCGACTACATCACCAATCAAACATTCTGAAGTAATCTCAGACAGTGAATGTAAATTTGCAAAACTTGGAGCCCTCACTTTTACTTTATATGGTTTTGTACCCCCGTCGCTTATAATAAAATAACCTAGTTCCCCCCGAGGAGACTCAATAACTTGATACACCTCACCAGCTGGCACATCATATCCCTCAGTAAAAATCTTAAAATGGTGAATTAAAGCTTCCATATCATGAGCTAGTTGTTCCTTAGGAGCTGGAACAACTTTAGGAGCATCTGACATTAACGGCCCTTCCGGCATGCCATCAAGTGCTTGAGTCGCAATTTTTTGAGACTCTCTCATTTCTGAAATACGAACTGAATATCTATCGAAAACATCCCCATTTTTTCCGATTGGAACATTAAAATTAAATTCTTCATAACAAGAATAGGGTTCTTTTTTTCTTATGTCGTAAGAAACTCCACAAGCTCTAAGTATAGGACCTGTAATTCCTAGAGCAAATGCCTTCTCTTTCGTGATTGGACAGGCTCCTTCTGTACGCCTTCTAAAAATAGGATTGTCAGTAAGTAATTCTTCATAATCATTTACTCTACTAATAAAATCTTTCAAAAAAACTTCACAATCAGAGTAAAACTCGGGATAAGGTTCTCTTGCGACTCCACCAACTCTAAAATAACTTGTCATCATACGAACACCTGAAACTTTTTCAAAAATCTTTAAGAGTTTTTCTCTTTCTCGAAAACAATAAAGAAAAACCGTCATCGCGCCTAAATCTAGAGCATGTGTCCCTAGCCATACAAGATGACTATTTAAACGAGTAAGTTCTACTAATAAAACTCGCAAATAGGAACATCTTCGAGTAATTTGAATGCCAAGAAGTTTCTCTACGGTAAGCACATATCCTAA
>CAYWAX010000022.1:15691-16868 GCA_964456425.1 uncultured Nitrospinaceae bacterium
CTAAGTTATTTGACAAAGGTGCGAGATAATCCATTCTATCTGTCATAGGTAATGCTTTATTAAAAGTTTTAACCTCCATATTTTTTTCTATCCCTGTATGAAGGTAACCAATTACAGGCTTGCAAGATTTAACTGTTTCACCCTCTAATTCTAAAGACACTCTTAAAACACCATGAGTAGAGGGATGTTGTGGACCCATATTAAGAGTCATTCTCTCAGTACCAATTGGTCCTAGAGTATCTTCGTTATAATTTTGTTCTTCTTCTAATCCTGTAGACATAATTATGTAATCTCTTTAATTTATTCTTTAGCAGAAGGCTTGCCATCAGGAGTAGGGCGAAAACTAAACTCTACTGTTTCTGACGATACATCAAAATCTTTACGGTGTGGAAAACCCTCAAAACCTTCAGGAGTAAAAATTCTTTCTAAATTTGGATGCCCTTCAAATTGAATACCAACTAAATCAAAAGCTTCTGACTCGTGATAATTTGCCCCAGTCCAAACAGAACAAACACTAGGTAAACTAGGCATTAAATCATTTTCACATATTACCTCTAAACGAATACGCTTACTTCTTTCAAAATCGAGGAGTGAGTATACAACTTTAAATCTATATTCTAGATTTAGTTCAAGACAATCCACACCCGCCAGAAAACTGAGTTGCTTAAAATTTCTTTCTTTTAACAAAAAATTTGAAACACTGAGAAGTTCAGAAGGAGAAATCTGAACAGTAATTTGATCTAAATATTCAAAAAAAAGAAAGTTTGAACTATGAAAATTTTTTTTTAAAGCGATAACATCTTCGTCTCGATCTAAGATATTAGATCTATTCATACCATCATCTTCAATTTGACTCTGCATCTTTTACCCTTTGTATCTTTCACCTAAAAAATGGAAATCAACTGAGGATTTTATTCTTAACGAGGCCTTCGGCTTCAATTTTTTTCTGAAGTTTCAAAATCCCGTCTATGAGTGTCTCCGGCCTAGGAGGACAACCAGGCACATAAATATCAACAGGCACTACTTCATCTACTCCCTGTACAAGAGCATAGTTATTAAAAACACCTCCTGTTGATGCACACGCCCCCATTGAAATTACCCATTTTGGTTCTGGCATTTGATCATAAATCTGTCTTAAAACCGGCGCCATTTTTTTTGACACTCTACCCGCCACGAT
>CAYWAX010000023.1:0-16753 GCA_964456425.1 uncultured Nitrospinaceae bacterium
ATGATCCCTTGTCTATAAGCGAAAGTGATTGGGCATATGCATTGAATATTAATTTGCTTGCTCCATATTTCTTTATTCAAAAAGCGTTCCCTTTTTTATGTAAGTCTGTTTCGGGTAGAATTATTCTGTTTGGATCTGGTGCCGGAAAACATGGGGGAATAGGAACGAACCTGACTTATGGTGCATGCAAGGGTGGGATTTTAGCTATGACATTTAATCTTGCTAGAGAATTTGCCAAGACTAAGGTTACAGTAAATTGTTTAGTTCCTGGACCGATAGATGGACATATGATGAACCAATTTGATGCAGGTACTTTAAAGACGTCTTTGGGGAAACATCCAATGGGAAGATTTGCTATGCCCAAGGAGATTGTTTCTGCTACTCTTTTTTTGGCTAGTGAGGAAACTGCACATATTAATGGAGAAGCGTTTGATGTAAATGGTGGATATTATACAGATTAGATAATCAGATAGGATAATTCCATGGATGAAATTGGAAAACAAAAGTATGAAGAAATGCTTTCGAAAAGAGGATTTGTATTTCCTTCTTTTGAACTTCTTTGTGATATGGATCCTGAACTAATAGAACGTTATGAAAACCTTAAAGATTATATTATGGGCAAAGAAAGTAAGATGCCCGAAAAACTCCGTGAATTATTTATATCTGTGGCAATTGCGGTTCGAAATCCGTCTGCCCATAATCAAATCAAACTTCATTTAGAAAGATCAATTAAATTAGGATCAACACACCAAGAATGTCTAGAGGCATTTGAATCCATACTTGCTCCGTGTGGTATGATGGTACTTATTGCAGGATGTGAGGCGTTAAAAGAGATTATCGATGAAGAAAAAAACAGTTGAAATTATTTTGTCACTTTAGTAGAAGAGAGGAGAAATAAATGTTGGTACAAGAAATTGTATCTAGATTTCCTGAAATTCCTGATGATCTTAAAGAGGAACCTGTTTTTGTCGCATATGTGAATGCATTTTCAGAACAGTTGTTAGTGGCACAGAAACCATCAAATTGTTCAGTGGAATATGGTGCACCTAATCATTTTTTTATGAAACTCGTAAATCCAATCGGAATTTATAAAATTGGTTTGATGAAAAAAGAATTACTTCTATCCCAGTTGCAGTCTATGACCGAGGAGTTTGAAAAAGATCCTCAAGTATTTCTTGCGAATTTAGTTCCAGAAAATGTGTCAGATCAAGAAGTAAGAGGTCCTGAATGTGTCTAACGAATTTTAGTTCTACGGGGCATAATGTCTAGAATAGCAATAGTTGGAGCTGGTGCAATAGGGTGTGTATTTGGTGCTAGATTGGCTTTTTTTACAAGTCATGAAGTTATTTTCTGTGTAAGAACTCCATTTGATTTGATAAAGGTCAATATTCCATCTGGTAGAGATATGCGTGTAGATATGCATACTACTAAAAGAAAAAATACAGAAGAGAATACTCAAAAAAAATCTTTAGATGAGATTTCCTGTCCTGTTCGTTGTGAAACAGATCCAAGTAAAGTATCTTCGGTCGACTGGGTTCTGCTTGCAGTTAAAGGACATCAAGTTGAGGGTGCATCTAGCTGGTTACGTGCGCTTTGTCGTTCAAAAACAACTATTGCAGTTTTGCAAAACGGTGTGGAGCATTTCGAACGAGTAGAACCTTTTTCTTTTGGAGCGAAGATACTTCCTGTAGTAGTAAATTGTCCGGCTGATAGATTCTCCCCAGGAGTAGTCGCCCAGAATTCTCATGCAAAACTTGTTGCTTCGGATTCAGAAGAGGGAAGAGACCTGCAGGATATTTTTGCTGAAACGGATCTTTCCGTAGAACTTACTACTGATTTTATTACAGAGACTTGGAGTAAACTCTGTGTCAATGTAGCCGCTGGTCCAGCGACAGCTATAACTTCAACAGGTAGAGGAATTGTCTCAGAGCCTTCTGTCTCTAACGTGTGTTTTGAACTGACAAAAGAATGTGCGGAAGTTGCAAGAGCCGAAGGAGCTAAATTGCCATCAGATTTTGCAGAGAAAGTGATAGAACGAATTCATGAACAGCCTCCGAATGGAACTACATCCATGCTCGCAGATAAACTGGCAGGCAATCCCTTGGAAGCCGATGCCATGACAGGTGCTGTAATACGATATGCAGAAAAACACGGTATTTCGGTTCCGACCACCAAAACAATTCATGCATTATTGATGCAAATTAATCAAAAACATAATTTTGTGTAATCATTAGAAGTTAGCAATAAGCTAGAAGAAAATACGGGGAGTGAAAAATGGCAGAATTTGAAAACGTTTCAGTTGTAAAGGAAGCAAATATTTATTTTGAAGGAAAAGTTGTTAGTCGTACTGTAAAATTCTCAGATGGGACTATCAAAACACTTGGGGTAATGTTGCCTGGCGAATATGAATTTAGTACCCAGAAAAAAGAGCAGATGGAAATTTCAAGAGGAGAACTCGATGTTCTTCTACCCGGACAATCTAATTGGATGAGAATAGAAGAAGGGGAAACTTTTGATGTTCCCGCAGGTAGTACCTTTAAGATGAAAATCCATCAAATTACGGATTATTGTTGCTCGTATGAATAGGAATCCTAATCTTTTATTTTAATTCCTTTTTTTTGAGCATAGTCTAAAAAATTGTTTCTGTTGCTTTTGTTTTCGAATGACAATAGTGTTTGCCATTTTACTTTTAGAACTCTGCCGTTGTGTAATTCTATTTTTTCGCATTCGCGTGGAAAAAAAATGAAATCAAGAAATTTCCCTTTGGTAATTATTCGTATTTCATTCCAATTTGCTTTGAAATGACCACCAAAGTTCATGAGATTACTTTTATACTCAATTCCTTCATTATTATATGTGAAATCTCCAGATGAACCGAAAGTCATCATAGAGAATAACCAACGCCAAAATCCGCCAACTCTAAAGACTTGTTCTTTTTCTTTCATTAATTTCATATCCAAAAAAATAATTTAGTAGTATATGTACATTATTAATCATTGTTTCATATTTTACGAGGATATATATTTTATGAATCACTTAGAAAATATTTTGTTACATTTTTAAAAAAGAAAAAAACAAAAAAAGGAAATACATATGCGATTAGAAAATAAGAAAGCAATTGTGACTGGAGCGGGTGGTGGCATAGGAAGCGCTATTTGTTACGATTTTGCAAAAGAGGGTGCTGCCGTGATATGTCTAGATATTAATGAAGAATCTGCAAATCAGACTGCTGAAAAAATAAAGGAAGATGGTGGTAAGGCAATAGCTATGATTGCAGATGTTTCTCAAGAGAGTGCGGCAGAAGAAGCTGTGAAATTGGCAGTAGAATCTTTTGGGGGACTTAATGTTCTTGTAAGTAATGCAATTATGGATCTTGAGCATGGTCCTTTAACAGAGATAGATGCAGAGGATTGGCGACGAGTCATGGATGTGAATTTCAACAGTTCTTTTCTGTTTTCAAAACATGCTATTCCTGAAATGGAAAAAGATGGAAGTGGTAGTATCATATTGATAGCTTCACAATTGGGTCGAGTAGCAAGACCTGGAAGACCTTGGTACTGCGGTGCTAAAGGAGGATTGATTAATATGGCACGCGCAATCGCGCTAGATCATGCAAAACAGGGGATACGTTGCAATACTATTTCACCTGGACCGATTGAAACCGGCCGTTATGTAAAAAATTATGATAATGTAGAGCATGCACGTCAAAATAATTTCACTTTGTTTGATCGTTTAGGACGTCCCGATGAAATTTCACCGGGAGCAGTATTCCTCGCTAGTGATGAGTCTTCTTTTATGACAGGGTCAGATCTATTGATTGACGGTGGTTTTACTGCTGTATAATTTACACTCGGAAGAGGTTGGAAATGAAACAAAAATTATTTTTAACTATTGCTGCATTGAGCGGTTTTATTTCTGTTGCTGCTGGAGCATTTGGTGCTCATGGCTTAGAAGGAAAGGTTGGTCCAAAAGAACTAGCTGCCTTTAAAACTGCAGCCGAATACCAAATGTATCATGCCTTAGCATTAGTTGCAGTGTTCTTAATCTCAGAACGATATCCTTCCCGTTTTTTGAACGTTTCTGGATGGTTTTTTGTGATTGGAACTATTCTGTTTTCAGGGTCTTTGTATATACTTGGTTCTACTGGTTCTCGTGCCTTAGTACTTGTTACTCCAGTAGGAGGTACCGCATTTTTAATAGGATGGATTTTCCTTTTTCTTGCCACTTTCGGTTTTAGTAAAAAGTAAAAACCTTTTTATATTTTTTCTTTTATTACTCAGTGCAATATTCTTTCTGATAGAAATCTATGACTTTTTCTGTCAAACTTAGAAAATGAAAAAATTTATCGTTTTTATATGTTTCTTTATGTTTTTCTCTTTTTCCCAAAACAGATCTATTTTGGCTATAGATTTCATTGATGTGCACGTTCACTTAGTCGGTGGAAGAGGAGATAACGTAGATTATGAAGGTGCAGTAGATGCTGCTCTCGAGGTAATGAACCGGATAGGAATCGAAAAAGCAATAATAATGTCTCCACCCCAAATCCCAAGCGTTGATGGGTATGATTATTCTGCTTTTATTGATGCCTTAAATGAAAATAAGGATCGATTTTTGTTCCTTGGAGGAGGAGGGTCTTTAAATGTTTTATTGCATAAATATAGAGATAAAAGTTTAATTACGAAAGAAATTAAGAGTGAATTTCGTAAATTAGCAGTTAAAACTTTGAAAGATGGTGCTATTGGTTTTGGTGAAATGGCATCTCTTCATATTTCTGCAGTGTCTGGTCATCCATATGAATTTGTTCCAGCAGATCATCCTCTCCTCAAAATTTTAGCAGATGTCGCAGCACAATTTGATGTTCCAATTGATCTGCATATGGATGCGGCAAGTAAGGAAATGCCTACACCATTTCGTTTTAAAGATGCGGATAATCCCGATAACTTGCCAGCAACAATTCCTGCTTTGAAAAAGTTGTTGGCTCATAATTTAAAAGCGAAAATTGTTTGGGCTCACGGAGGATCTGACCCTTTGGGTTCAATGTCTGCTTCTTTGATAAGTTCTTTGATGGATAAATATCCGAATCTTTATGTAAGTTTACGGGTAGTAGGTGGAAGAGCACCGATGTTTAATAAAATACTGAGTTTTGGAGAAATAGAACCGGTTTGGAGTAAACTTTTCAATCGTCATCCAGACCGTTTTGTTATTGGTTCTGACTCATTTTTTATTTCGCCAGATATAAAAGGAGCGGGACCAGGTGCACAATTTGGCAGACGAAATATACAGAAGCTAAAGGCAACTAAATATTTTTTGTCCTTATTGCCATCTGATGTTGCTCTTAAGATTTCAAAAGAAAATGCAATGAGGATTTACAAAATCGAATAGCTTTTTCTTTGTAATTTTCAGATTCCATTATCTAATCAACCTTTCCCGCTTGTGGCGGATCGTAGTCGGCAGGATTATGACCATCTCTGCTTAGACGGTCTCTAAACCATTTTTCGTTTATCCTGTTGGTATATGGGTCCATAGGAGCCATGTCACAGAAAATTTCAATACAGTTCCCAGAGGGGTCGCTTATATATAAAGCGTGATTCTCTCCCCATAATCCATCACCTTCTGGATGTGTAGGACTATGAATTGCAGGACCGTAGAAAATTTCGATATCATTTGATTCTAAATGAGATTTCCATTCTTCTAGCACATTTCTGTTTTCTACCTGAAGAGCAAAGTGATGAACTCCTACTTGCATAGAGTCAAATGAACGTTGTTCTTCAGAATTTACTTTTCCTTTTGGCCAATAAACAAGGTTCACGTCATGATGCAGTTCCGTGCACCGCATGAAACACAATCCAAACGGGAAATCCGGAATTTCTCCGGGTTTATAATTTTCTGTAATAGTAAATCCAAGAATTTCTGTATAAAATCGGCGGGCTAATTCAATATCATGTACCTTGATTGCTATATGCTGGAGACCTACAAATTTGGGCGGTATCTTTGCCATCAGAGACTCCTTCTATAGATTTATTCGATGATTGTATAGAATTCCCTTCCTTCGTCACCAAGCCCTTCGCATCCTGTATCTGTTACAACTACAGTGTCTTCTAATTTTACATATCCAATTTCTGGATGTCTTATGTCTGTTTCTATAGAAATCATCATCCCACTTTCTAATTCTCTGTCTATATCCGGACCGAATCTAGGCTGTTCATGGGAAATCAATCCAACTCCATGAATGATGAAAGAACCGTAACTACCGTGTCCAGATTCTTCTACCAGTTTTTCTCCCAGATTATAAATTGTATTGTAGTGTTCTCCTTTTCGTATTGCAGAACGAACCTCATCCTGAATAGCAAGACAACTTGTATATACATCCGAAGCTTGTTTGGATGGTTCTCCGCGGACACCCATTCTGCATACGTCTGTGAGATAATCGTTTTCTGAACCTCCAGCGTCTAAGTGAAGAACTTCTCCTATTTCCCAAGTTTTATTGGAAGGGGCACGAAGCATCTTTGTTCCCGCAGAAGTGAAAACCCATAGAAAACAAACTCCTCTATTGGTAAGTTCTCTTTCTACTGTCTGCGCAATTTCTCTAGTGGTTGCGCCACCTTTCCCGGATTGAAATCCGAGTTCAATTGCATCAGCATCTGCTTCTGTAATTCTGCGCATTAGTTCAATTTCTTCATTTGATTTTACTGCTCTGAGTTCTTCTAGAACATAAAGTGCTTCTACGAAATTTGCATCAGGAAGTTCTTTTCTCATCGTATCTAAAGCACTTGAAGGAAGAAAATCTTTTTCCACTGCTATAGTCCCTTTTTCTAAACCCAATTTTTTAATTGCAGTTGCTGCATTTTCTCCTGAAACAGAAGTTACTCTTTGACAGTTAATTCTGTTTGAAAACCAGAGATTTTCCTCTGTAGCTTGACCGGATTCATTTTGATGACCTATGTAAAAAGACTGGTCTTGTTTACCTTTCGGTACTCCAACTAAAGGAGTATATTGACTTTCACCGAAAGCAGTAAACCTTTCATGAAAGTGAAAAAAATATCCACCGGATAGATATCGAATGTTTTGTCTCGTGTTTGCAAGAACAAGATCAATTCCAGAGTCTTCCATGAGAGAATCGAATTTTTTTTCGTCATATGGTATTTGCATTGCTTCCCCAATGTCATTTTTTAGAAAGTTAACTTACTAACTTAGTTATTTTTTAATTTTTTATTATAAACGCAGTTGACCTAGTAATTCATCCACTATACATTTTTTTCTTGTTTTTATGATATAGCCAATTAGACCGAAACTTGTTTTCTTGTGGAGTTTTAATGAGCCGTGTAACGCTTCTGTTCCAATCTTCCATTGGAACTAAATTAGTAATGGCAGTCTCAGGACTTCTTCTGTTTCTATTCGTGATTGCACATGTTTCAGGAAACCTGCTTGTTTTTCTTGGGCCTGAAGCCGCAAATGCTTACGCACAAAGTTTGAAAGATCTTGGTGCTCTTCTTTGGGTTGCAAGGATTGGTCTTCTAGTTGTTTTTATTATTCATATTGCATCTGCAGTAAGACTTTGGCGAATAAATAAGAGTGCGAGGCCTAACGATTATTCGGAGTTAGAATCTATGGCTACGTCAATTTCAGCTAGATCTATGATTTTAAGTGGGTCTTTAGTTCTTGTATTTGTGGTCTATCATTTGTTGCATTTTACCTTACATATTACAAATCCAGAACTTGGCCATTTAATAGATTCTCAAGGAAGGGTTGACGTGTACAAAATGATTGTTATGGGTTTCTCTGATGTGACAGTTTCAATTGTTTATATCGTTGCAATGATTCTCCTTGGATTACATTTAAATCATGGAATTTCTAGTCTTTTTCAAACACTAGGGATTGCAAATTATGCAGAGAATACCGCTCTCAAAAAAGCGGGTTCTATTTTGGCGTTTTTGATTTCGGTTGGTTTTATTTCTATTCCTTTATCAGTTATTGCTGGACTTTTGAAACTCCCTTAGAGAGGTTGCAGAATGAAAATAGATTCGAATATACCTTCAGGTCCCCTAGAGAATAAGTGGGATAATAGTCGTTTTGACATGAAGCTTGTTAATCCAGCTAACAAAAGAAGGTATAGAGTGATTGTTGTTGGTTCGGGACTTGCTGGAGGGGGAGTGGCAGCTTCACTCGGTGAACTTGGATACAATGTAGATTGTTTTTGTTTTCAAGATAGTCCAAGAAGAGCACATAGTATAGCAGCGCAAGGTGGTATTAATGCTGCAAAAAATTATCAAAATGATGGCGATAGTATTTATAGACTCTTCTACGATACGATAAAGGGTGGAGATTTCCGTTCACGTGAAGCTAATGTGTACCGTCTAGCTCAAGTAAGTACAAATATTATTGACCAATGTGTTGCCATGGGTGTTCCTTTTGCACGTGAGTATGGTGGCCAGCTTGCGAATCGTTCTTTTGGTGGAGCGCAGGTTTCTCGAACTTTTTATGCAAGAGGACAAACTGGACAGCAATTGCTTTTGGGTGTATATGCGGCGTTAAGTAGACAGATCGAGACTGGTCAAGTCCGTATGCATACTAGGACAGAGATGCAAGATGTAGTTCTTGTTGACGGAAAAGCAAAAGGAATTATTACTAGGAATTTAGTTTCAGGAGAGTTAGAGGCTCATGCGGCAGATGCAGTTATTCTCGCAACAGGAGGATACGGCCCTGTTTTTTATCTTTCTACTAATGCAATGGGAAACAATGTAAGTGCTACTATTAAGGCGTATAAGAAAGGAGCCGGTTTCGCTAATCCTTGTTACACTCAGATACATCCAACTTGTGTTCCGGTAACTGGAGATCATCAATCTAAACTCACATTAATGTCAGAGTCCTTGAGAAATGATGGACGTGTTTGGGCCCCTAAGACAGCTGGTGATAAACGTCATCCAGATGAAATACCTGAAGATGATCGGGACTATTACCTTGAACGTATGTATCCTAGTTTTGGAAACTTAGCTCCAAGAGATATTTCATCCAGAGCTGCTAAGCGTGCATGCGATGAAGGTAGAGGTGTTGGTGATACAGGGTTGGGTGTTTATCTTGATTTCAGAGATTCTATTGAAAGATTAGGGTTAGATCTTGTCAAACAAAGATATGGAAACCTTTTCGATATGTATGAAAAAATTACCGGAGAGAATGCATATAGTGTTCCTATGAGAATTTATCCTGCTGTACATTATACAATGGGTGGTTTGTGGGTAGATTATAATCTGATGAGTAATATCCCTGGACTTTTTGTGCTTGGAGAAGCTAACTTCTCAGACCACGGTGCGAATAGGCTCGGTGCAAGTGCCTTGATGCAAGGATTGGCAGATGGATATTTTGTTGCTCCATATACAGTGAGTAATTATCTTGCAGGCGAGAAATATGGAGAAATAACGAACGAGAAGGATGAGTTTAAAGAAGCACTAAATGGTGTGAATTCTCATTTAGATCGTTTGCTTAATGTGAAAGGGAACCGAACGGTCACTTCTTTCCATAGAGAACTCGGTCTACTTTGTTGGGAATATTGTGGTATGTCTAGAACCAAAGAAGGTCTAGAGAAAGTTTTAAATTTAATTCCTGCTCTAAAAGAGGAATTTTGGCAAAATGTTCATGTTCCTGGGTCAGGTAGTCAAAATAATGGAGAACTTGAGAAAGCAGCTAGAGTTGCGGATTTTCTAGATTTTGGAGAACTGATGTGTAGAGATGCTCTGAGTAGGGAAGAGTCATGTGGTGGACATTTCAGAGAAGAGCATCAGACTGAAGAAGGAGAAGCACTGAGGGATGACGAGAATTACTCACATGTTTCAGCATGGGAGTATAAAGGAGAATCTCAAGTTCCTGAACTTCATAAAGAAGAGTTAGAATTCGAATCAGTACAACCAAGTGTAAGGAGTTACAAATAATGAAATTAACTCTACGTGTCTGGCGTCAAAAGAATACTCAAGAAAAAGGAGATTTCGAGACATATGAGGTTGATAATATCATGCAAGAGATGTCCTTTCTTGAAATGTTAGATGTAACAAATGAAAAGTTGATTCTTGATGGTAAAGAACCAATTGCTTTTGACTATGATTGTAGAGAAGGGATATGTGGAATGTGTTCTCTTGTAATTAACGGAAAAGCACATGGTGGTAATAAGGGGACGACAACTTGTCAGTTGCATATGCGTTTTTTTAAGGATGGGGATACGATTACAATTGAACCTTTTAGATCGAAAGCGTTTCCCGTAATTAAAGATTTGATAGTTGATCGTTCTTCTTTTGATAGAATTATTCAAAAAGGTGGCTATATTTCTGCTAATTCAGGAAGTGCTCCTGATGGAAATTCTATCTTAGTACCTAAACAGGATTCTGATTTAGCAATGGACGCCGCGCAATGTATTGGATGTGGTGCATGTGTAGCTTCTTGTCCGAATGGTTCCGCAATGTTGTTTGTTTCTGCTAAAGTTTCTCATCTAGCAAATCTTCCCCAAGGTCACCCTGAACGCAAACAACGTGTTCTTAAAATGGTTGCTCAGATGGATAGTGAAGGATTCGGAAATTGTACTAATCATGCTGAATGTGAAGCTGCTTGTCCAAAAGAAATAAGTATTAGCCATATAGCAAAAATGAATCGAGAATTTATCAGCGCAACACTTTCAGGAAAATAAATTAATTCCAAAAACAATCTTTTTCAAGTTATAACAGAGGTAATGCATTCGATCCCGTTATTTCTTGGATTGTTTACGTGCTTGCTTACTCTATTTATTTCAAAAAAAATTTCTGTTGTATTCTCTAAAATTCCCTGTACTTTTTTTGGCGAATTAATTTCTGGGTTTAACCAATCTTCGTGTTTATTTTCTGAGAAAATTATAGGCATTCTTTCATGAATTTTTGAAATATTACCTTTTGCTTTTGTAGTAAGAATAGCACAAGTTTGTTTTTCTATTCCTTGTTCTGATATCCACTGATCCCAAATTCCAGCAAAGAAAAAAGGAGTTTTGTTTTTCAAAGAGATAAAGTAGGGTATTTTTTCTTCATTTTCTTTTTTCCACTCGAAAAAACCATCTGCTGGGAGAAGACATCTCCTATAGCGAAATGGAGTTCTAAAAGAAGGTTTTTCTGTAATAGTTTCTAGACGTGCATTAATGAAAGAGGGGAGAGTTTTATTCTCTTTTGCCCAGAATGGAATCAATCCCCATTGTAAAAGTGAAAAAATAGGTTTTTTTTCTTCCATTCCAACTAGAGTTGGAACATTTGTTCCAGGGCAGATATTGAAATTTGGTTCTATAATCTTACCTATAGAGAAGCCAGTTAATTTTTGAATACAATATTCTGGTTCTGAAATTGAATATCTTCCACACATTTTGTACTTTCGAGTTATATTTTTTGATTTTTTAGTCGGACTCTTTCTGTAAAAAATCAAAGTCACATCCTTCTGGAGCCTGTAGTACATGGTCGAGAAATAATTTTCCATAACCTCTATTGTATTGAGGTTTAGGAGGATGCCAATTTTGTCTTCTGATTTCTAGTTCCTTTTCTTCTACAAGTAGGTCAAGTTTTCTATTTGGGACATCAAGTTGTATTTCATCTCCATCTTCTACCAATGCTAGTGGCCCTCCTTTAGCAGCTTCAGGCGCAACATGCAAGATTGTTGTTCCCCCACAAGTTCCGCTCATGCGAGCATCAGAAATTCGTACTATATCTCTTACTCCTGCTTCTAAAAGTTTTTTGGGAATTGGTAAGAACCCCGATTCTGGAAAACCAGGAGCTCCTATTGGACCTGAATTTTGAAGTACAAAGATGCTATCTGCAGTTGCAGGTAAATCAGGGTCATCGATTCTTTTGTCCATATCTTCTTGAGATTTGAAAACCACTGCTTTTCCCTTATGTTGTAATTTTTCAGGGTCTGCTGCAGAAACTTTTAAAACAGCACCATCTGGAGCTAAACTTCCATATAAAACAACTAGTCCACCCTCAGGTGATATAGGTTTTTCTCTTTTGTAAATAACATCTTGCCATTTTTCAGGGCCTTTAATATTTTCTAAATTTTCAGAAATAGATTTTCCAGTGACAGTAATGCAGTCACCATGTAAAAGAGGTTCTAATTCTTTCATCACACAAGGGATCCCTCCGGCTGCCGCGAGGTCTTCCATTAAATATTTTTCTCCTGATGGTCTAATATCAACAATAAGTGGAGTAGTTTTCGATATCTCATCAAATAATTGTAAAGGAAGATCAATACCTAATCTTCCTGCTATAGCAGGAAGGTGAACAACTGCGTTAGTAGAGCCACCTACGGCCATTAAAATTCTAATAGCATTTTCAAGTGATTCCCTAGTAATAATTTTAGAAGGTGTAATTTTTTGTTTTACGAGAGTCATTATTTGTCTGCCACTTTCTTCGGCCAATCGAAGTCTTTTCGAATTCACTGCGGGAATTGCAGCCATTTCGGGTAACATCATACCCATTGATTCTGCAAGAGATGCCATGGTACATGCAGTACCCATGACCATGCATGTTCCTGCAGATGGAAAAAGTTCATCCTGAACTTCATCTAGGCTCTCATCATCAAAGACTCCCGCTCTATGTTCATTCCAAAGACCTCTACAGTCAGAACATGCGCCAATTCTTTTTCCTTTATAATGCCCTCCAATCATGGGACCCGCAGTTACTATCATAGAGGGAATATCAGCACTTGCAGCACCCATAAGTTGAGCAGGAACTGTTTTATCACAACCTCCTAAAAGTATTGTCCCATCTAAAGGAAGTCCCTTTAACATTTCTTCGGTATCCATGGAGAGAAGATTCCGAAAAAACATTGAAGTTGGAAACATATAAATTTCCGCTAGTGAAATAGTAGGAAATTCTAAAGGAAGCCCTCCAGCTTGCCATACCCCACGTTTTACAGCTTCTGCTACTTCTCGAAGATTTCTATGGCACGGATTGAGTTCACTCCATGTTTGTGCAATTCCGATTATTGGCCGATCCAGATCTTCATTTGTTAGACCAAAACCCTTAGCATATGCCTTCCTGATAAATGCGCTAAACTTTTTGTCTCCCATTCCTGTGAGACGATTTTTTATGCCTTGCATGTCTATGTTCCTTTATCGACTTTGTTATAAATTTTATATTTGATATCTTCTTATATATTAATTTTAATTGGGTTTTATTTTAGCATTTTAAGGTTTGTCTATGAAATTTATTAATCATTTTTGTAAATCATTATCTTTTTCTATTGTTATCATGTTTTTCTTGATGGTTTCTATCCTTGGGTGTGGTACTGAAAGATTTGCAAATTCGAAGAAACTATTGGAAAAAATGACACCTGAAATTCCTAGTTTGTCTCCCGGAGATGTTGTAGATAAAATTGCTACAAGTATTCCTTTCATGCAAGATGATCCGATCATTGATGTTCCAAGAGGCAGTGTAATTATCAATACAAAACCGCATGGTGGAATGATCTTTTTTAATGGGATAAATCGTGGCCGGGCATTAAAAGGAAAGCCAATTATACTTAAAGGAATTAAATTTGGATCTCACTCCCTTACTGCTCGTTTCCAAGAAAAGGTCTCAACAGTTTTTCATTTTAGACTTTTAAGAAAAAAAACAAAATTTGTTGTTCCAATAAAAAAAGACTCTAGAGGAATGATTTCTTTTCATGTATCTCCTGGTCCTGCAGAAATCTTTGTGGGGAGTAAATACTTAGGTGCTGCAAATTCACGTATTTCAACAAAGATATTAAGTATTGGTTCCCATCGAGTTTGGATTAGGAGAAAAGGATACCAGTCATTTCGATTTGAAATAGAAGTAAATCCTACGTTGCATCATTTTTATTTTGTGGAAATGATAAAAAATTTAGGTGATAATGATGATTCAAGAACAGTTACAGGTAAATTTTTCAAGATTTTTCCTTGAATTTTAAATGGAATTGAGATGACTACAGAATTTATTTGGGCATTATGTTCTCATCGAGCAGGAGATGGAAGTCAGGTTAATCAGAAAGTACCCGATAGACCTGCGACACTAGATTATCTAGCAGAAGTGACTTCTGCTGCGGAGGAGTCTGGTTTTGCGAATATACTTGTGCCCTGCGGTACACATTGCATAGATGCATGGAATGTAGCATCCGCAGTGGCAGCAAAAACAAAAAAAATTAAATTTCTAGTAGCCTTTCGTCCTGGAATCACAGGTCCAGTCTATGCAGCACAACAAGCCAATAGTTTGGATTATCTGACTAATGGGAGATGTACTCTCAATATTGTTACAGGAAGCACACCAGTAGATCAAAAAAGATATGGAGATCCCCTTCCTCATGAGGATAGATACAAAAGAACAGAAGAGTTTCTTGAGATTGTGACTAGTCTTTGGAAAAATAAAGATCCATTGGATTATGACGGGAATTTTTTTTCTATTGAGAATTGCAGTATTTTTCCGGATAGGAATACGATTCCGAATCCACCTATCTATCTTGCAGGAAGTTCTGATCCAGGAAAAAGAATTGCTGCTCGTTATGCAGATGTTCATATGATGTATGCTGCAGAACCAAATACTCTATTTGCGGATATAGAAGAGGTAAGAAAACTTTCAGAAGAATATGAAAGACATTCTCCTATTGAATTTGGGATTCGACATTTAGTTTGTGTTAGAGAGACAAAAGAAGAGGCAAGAAAGGCTGCAGAAGCACTTATAGACAAAAGTGAATTAGAAAATACTGGTTTTTGGTTCGATATGAAAAATAATACCGAATCTGTTGGTCAAAAAAGAATAAATGAGATGGGTTCTAGAGATAATCTTTGGTTAACAGATACGATGTGGATGGGTGTGAATAGAGTAAGAGGGGGCGCTGGAACCATGTTTGTTGGAACCCCGGATATGGTTGCTAGTACCATCCGTGAATATTACGATATTGGAATTCGTCATTTTATTATGAATGGTTGGCCTCATAAGGAAGAAGCAGAAATTTTTGGAAGAGAAGTTCTTCCTCTTTTAAAAGATATGGATCCTGTAGTTCTTTAATCTTTTTGGAAAAAATATGACTGAAAAAGGTAAGCCTGTTATTCTCGGAATAAGTGGAAGTCTACGTAAAGATGCAAATACAGATAAATTGATGCAGTATATTTCTAGTCAGTTTGAAGGAAGGAATAGTATCTTTGAGTGGGTTCATCCAAAAGATTTCAAACTAACTCTTCCTGGTGTTGAAAATAATTCGGATGATCCTGAACATCTTCGAGAAAAAATTTTATCCTGCGATGGAATTTTATTTGTTACACCAGAATACCACGGTAGTCTTAGTAGTAGTCTTAAAATGCTTATAGACAATTTAGGGTATCCTTCGACACTTGAAGGGAAGAATATCTCTTTGTTTGGGGTAGCTATGGGACCAAGTGCGGATAATGCAATACGTCATTTAAAAGAGATTTTATCTGTTGTGAATGCGAATGTTTTACCTATTCAAACTTCGATTGGAAGCATTCATAAAGTTTTTGATGGAGAAAATATTAACTTAGAAAAAGAACAGCAGGATTCGATTAATGATTCGATTTCTGAGTTGATCACTATATGTTCTAATCAGAATTAAAGCTGAAATCTTCCCATGAGTAAAGAAAAATACCCTTTTATTAAAGTAAAAGATGAAAAACAGATTGCGTACAGTAGTCACGAGGGACGTTCTCCTGGTGTGATGTTTTTAGGAGGATTTCTTTCTGATATGGAGGGGACAAAAGCCTGTTCTTTGGAATTACACTGCAAAGCCGTAGGAAGAAGTTTTGTGAAATTTGATTATATGGGACATGGGTCTTCTTCAGGTGATTTTAACGAGGGTACTATTGGAAGTTGGACAGATGATGCTATTGCAGTTCTAGATCAAGTTGCCAAAGGTCCTCAAGTTCTAGTTGGTTCTAGTATGGGAGGATGGATATCCCTATTGTGTGCTTTGGCCAGACCTAAAGAGATTTATGGAATTGTTGGGGTGGCATCTGCTCCGGATTTTACAGAAGATCTAATTTGGAATCAGTTATCTGAGAGTCAGCAAGAAGAAATATACAAAGAAGGTATTTTACATTTACATTCTGAATACTCCGAAGAACCTTACGTAATTACTAGAGATTTAATAGAAGAAGGAAGAAAGCATTTGCTTTTAGATGGTGATATCTCCTTGCGGTGTCCACTTCGTCTAATTCATGGCATGAAGGATTTAGACGTTCCATGGAGTTATTCTGAAAAGCTATTAAATTCTTTTGTAAGTGAAAATGTCAATCTAACGTTAATCAAGGAGGGCGATCATAGGCTTTCAAGGCCACAAGATATAAAACTACTGATAGATATTGTAGAAACTCTGTGTATTGAAATCGAGCATCCCATTTAGGTCCTATTCAATTCTATCTATCAAAAAGTAGTTTTATTCCTACTCCAATACAGAGAATCGCTACAGTCCTTTTGATAATATGAGGAGAAACAATACTTAGTAAATATGCACCAATATAACCTCCTAAAATACCACCTGCAGCAATCCATATCAGATATTGCCACACAATATAGCCTCTTCGGAAATTCTCAAAAGATGCTGATGCATTTACAAATAAAGCAGCAAGCACAGAAATAGAAATTGCTTGTTTTGCATTAAGAAATGGAAGTGACAGTAGAATAGGGACATTAATAATTCCCCATCCGATTCCTGTTGCTGAATTAATTGCACCTACAATTACACCTATTGCAAGAAGAAGAAAAACATATGGGTCCACAGATTGCCTCCA
>CAYWAX010000024.1:0-3372 GCA_964456425.1 uncultured Nitrospinaceae bacterium
ATAAACGTCTGGAAACTCTTCTTTAAAAGAATAATTTCTTCTCGAAAGAAATTCTATTCCTTTGTTTCCTACCACCGTAATTAAAGTTTCTTTGTCCTCTGCTTCACGTTCTTGAAGAAACTGCATACCCTCTCGAAGAAGATTTGTATTGTAACCGCCACACAAACCTCTATCAGAAGTAATGACGATCAAAAGTACTTTCTGATCATCAGTATCACTCTTTAAAAGTGGATGAGCATCTTGATCTACATGTAAAGATAAAGAGTTAACAAGCTCAGATATTTTGTCACTATATGGTCTCGCATTTTCTATACGTTCTTGACAACGTCTTACTTTAGAAGCTGCTACCAATTTCATAGCACGTGTAATTTGCTGAGTGTTTTTCACACTTCGTATTCGCTGTTTAAAATCTCTTGTAGAAGCCATTAAAAATCCTTAAGAAGAAGTCTCGGCAGGAGCACTTTCCTCTTTCTTTATAGTTTTAACAAATTCATTAATAGCAGATGTGAGTGCCTCTCTAATTTCATCTGTAAGTTCAGGTTTTTCTTTTAAATCATTTACAACTTGTGAGTGACTAGCCTCCATGAAAGCTAAGAAATCACTATTAACTGTCTCTATATCTTCTAAAGGAACTTCGTCTAAATAACCTTCAGTACCCAAGAAAATCGACAAAATCTGACGATGTACCTCTTGAGGCTCATATTGTGGTTGTTTTAAAAGCTCCGTTAATCTAGATCCTCTAGCTAGCTGAGCTTGGGTTGCAGCATCTAATTCAGAACCAAATTGTGCAAAAGCCGCCATTTCTCTGTACTGCGCTAAATCTAATCGTAAAGTACCCGCTACTTTTTTCATAGCTTTATTCTGAGCAGCTCCTCCTACTCTTGATACAGAAAGTCCAACATTGATAGCCGGTCTTATTCCGGAGTGAAAAAGAGCAGATTCTAAATAAATCTGTCCATCAGTTATAGAAATAACATTTGTAGGAATATAAGCGGAAACGTCACCTGCCTGTGTTTCAATAATAGGCAATGCAGTTAATGAACCTCCGCCCTTTTCGTCACTAAGTTTAGCTGCTCTCTCCAGTAATCTAGAATGAAGATAAAAAACATCTCCTGGATAAGCCTCACGTCCAGGAGGTCTTCTTAACATAAGCGATAATTGCCTATAAGCAGCAGCCTGTTTAGTCAGATCATCGTATATAACTAAGGCATGCATTCCGTTGTCTCTAAAATATTCCCCTATTGCACATCCAGAATAAGGTGAAATATATTGGAGTGGAGCAGGATCGGAAGCAGTAGCTGCAACAACTATAGTATATTCCATAGCACCATATTCTTCTAATGTACTTACTACTTGCGCTAGAGTTGAGCGCTTTTGTCCTGTACAAACATAAATACAGAAAACATCCGTATTTTTTTGGTTAATAATTGCATCTATTGCAATCGCGGTCTTTCCAGTTTGCCTATCTCCAATTATAAGTTCTCTTTGTCCGCGACCAATAGGAACCATTCCATCAATTGCCTTTATCCCCGTCTGTAAAGGTTCTTCAACAGGTTGCCTGTCTATAACACCAGGAGCAATTAATTCAATATTTTTAGCTTCATCAGTTTCAATTGGACCTTTTCCATCTATAGGCTGTCCGAGAGCATTCACAACCCTGCCAGCCATAGCCTTTCCAACTGGTACTTCTACTATTCTATTTGTTCTTCGAACTTCATCGCCCTCTTTAATAGCACGATCATCTCCAAGCAAAACTGCACCAACATTGTCAGTTTCAAGATTTAGGGCCATTCCATATAAATCACCAGGAAACGAAAGAAGTTCTCCTGACATGCATTTTTCAAGCCCATAGATACGCGCAATTCCATCTCCAACTGAAATTACAGTGCCAGTTTCAGCTAATTCTACGGAAGATTCGAATCCTTCAATTTGTTTTTGTATAATCTGGCTAATTTCTTCTGCACGAATTTGCATTTATTTTCCCCTCAATCCTTCATAAAAAAATAATGTAATTTTTACTTATGTGCTAGCTCTTGTCGAAGATTCCTTAGTTGATTTTTTAAACTACCATCCATAATCACACTTCCCATCTTACAGGAAACACCACCAATTAAATCTTTGTCTGTGACTACATTTAGAAGAACTTCACAACCAGCAACTTCTGCTAATTTTTCATGTATCTTTTTTAAAATTTCCGAGTCAAGGGCAATGGCTGAACGAAGTTCAGCTCTAACGCGACCTATTTTCTCGTCTGATATTTCTTGGTATTTAGACGAAATCGAAGGCAATTCATTTATTCGGTCATTTTCAACCAAGACACGAATGAAATTTTTAACTAAATTACTTGCTCCTGCAGAATCTAAAACTTTACCTAACATTTCAAGTTGTTTGTCTTTTGCAAATTTAGGATTTTTTAATAAAACCCGAAGTTCTTTACTTCCTTCAAAAGCGTTTGAAAAAACACTAAGTTCCTCGCCAATTTCGTCTAGGGAATTTTGTCTCTGTGCTATATCTGCCAGAGCCCTTGCATAACGCCTAGCACTTTCTCCGCCTATCAATTCTATCTCCTGGTAGTATCGGTAATATTGTCTAAATATTGTTGAGAGAGACGACCTTGATCATCTTCTTTTAAATTCTTTTTTAAAATATCTTCTGCAAGATCAACTGCAATCTTCGAAGCTTCATCCTGTATTTCAGAAAGAGCCTTATTCATTTCTAATTCTATAGCATTACTTGCTTGATCTAGAAGACGTTTTCCCTGGATTTCTGAATCTTCTTCAAGTTTAACTCTTATTTTTTCGAGTTCTTTTTCCCCTTCGTTGCGAACATTATTAAGTTCAGCTTCTAAATCTGCAACCTTAGAGCGTTGTTCCTCTAACTGTTTTTCTGCTTCTACTCTTGCTTTTTCTGAATCTTCTAGTGCTTTACGAATTCCTTCTCTTCTATCATGAAAAAAATTCTTTAAAGGTTTTGAAAGAAGTTTATAAAGTATTCCAATAACTATTAAAGTATTAACAAACTTAAAAATTTCTTCATTAAGATTAAAAGCTTTATGGTGCGCATCTCCCGCTGCTTCTACAAAAGCAACCGATAAAAGAACAAAGAAAAGGCTTACACTAAAAATATTTAACAGCTTATATGCCATTTCTTTTAAGTTCGTTTGCGCCTTTAACGCATGATTATCAATTTTAGAACGTGCGCTTATCTTATCTACAGAAGAATCTTTATTGAATGATTCATTTCTTATATCTTGGTGTAGATTTGATTTTCTTTTGTTTTCTTTTAAATTCATTATTAAATCCTAAGCAACATTTCTGCCGGCTAATCGATTTGCAATTTGAGAAGCAAGATCGTTAGCCATTTCTTTTAATT
>CAYWAX010000024.1:3472-13932 GCA_964456425.1 uncultured Nitrospinaceae bacterium
CCGGCTAATCGATTTGCAATTTGAGAAGCAAGATCGTTAGCCATTTCTTTTAATTCAGAACGAGCTTTCGTAGCTTCAGTAGAAATTCTAGAACGTGCTTGTTCTAGATCTTTAGAAGCGTTTTCCTTTATATCGGCCTGTTTTTTTAAAGATTTATTTGTTATCTCTTGTTGCAAAGATACTATTCGTTCATTGTTTTCTCTTCTTATTTCAGAAAGTGAATCCTCATATTGTGTAATGTAACCCATGGCTTCTTTTTGATCTCGCTCAGAAGACGAAAGGTTATTTTCAACCTTAGAATTTCTAGTTTCCATATGCGCTCTAAGAGGTTTAATAAGAATTTTATTTAATAAAATCAAGAAAATTAGAAAATTAGCCCATTGAATTAAGATAATTATTGGATTTAAAACCAACGCTCCTTTCCCTATATTGAAGCTCCTAACCCAATCCCTTCCTGCACTATCTGCTCCTCCAGCGGCAGAAACATCCGAAGCTAAAACTAGCAAAATCGCAGAAACAAAAAGAAGAAAGAACAACCTAAAAAAAGAACGAGAAAAAGAGATGGAATTCATCTAAACTCCCTGAAAAACGAAAACTAATATCGTAAACTCTAAAACAAAAATATAAGAAAAAAACAAAAACTAACTACAGAAAAAAGCCAAACTAACTTTCCGCATAAAATAAGTCAAGCCCTTATGAAAAGGAAGATAAAAAAATCAGATAGTTGTATATACTATGAGAATATCAGAATGTTATATGATATTAGAAAAGTGATTTTAAATATTAAAATACGTCGAGATTCAGTATTTCTTTAGACTAAAAGCTATTCTTTTTTTGGAGAAAAAAATGAGATTTGTTACCTATCAAATAGATTCTAAAATATCCAAAATTTCTCGTGTTGGCATACTCATAAATTTTGATCAAACTGAAATTGTACTAGATCTTAATTTATCTTTTGCCTCACTATTAAAAGAACAAGGGAAAGAACCAAAGTATCTTGACTACGCCAATTTTAGAATTCCTCACAATCTGTGTGATTTTATGGCAGGCGGAGATCCCTCACTTGAGGCAGCTAAAGAAACCTTGGAGTATATAAAAATTATTGGACAAAACATGAAAGGGCCGAATGGAGAAAAAATAATCTGGTCCTTAGAAGAAGTACAAATTTGCGCACCAGTTCCGAAGCCTATTAGTTTTAGAGATTTCTTGATACACGAGGGGCATAAAGCTGCTGGAGCAAAAAGAAGAAATACTTCTATAGACCCTATATGGTACGAATTGCCTTCTTGCTATAAGGGAAATAGACTCTCAATTATTGGACCAGACGAAAATATAGTATGGCCGAATTATACAGAAAAACTTGACTATGAGCTTGAGCTTGGAATGTTCATTGGCAAAAAAGGCAAAGACATTAAAGAAAATGAAGCAATGAATCATGTTTTCGGGTTCACGGTCTTAAACGATTTCAGTGCAAGAGATATTCAAATAAACGAAATGAAAAATTGGCTTGGTCCTCATAAAGGAAAAGATTTTGGGACATCAATTGGGCCATGTATTATAACGAGGGATGAATTTAATCCTAAAGATGCAATTATGACAGCTAGAGTTAATGGTGAAGAATGGAGCCGTGGAAATACAGGAGATGCGTTTTATAGCTGGGAAAAAATGATCGAATATGCATCAATGGAAGAAGAACTAGTTCCAGGAGAAATGTTTGGTTCTGGAACGGTAGCAACCGGATGTGGTGCAGATTTAGATAAATGGATACAACCCGGAGACGTTATTGAGCTCGAAATTGAAGGAATCGGTATTCTCAAAAATACAGTTGTGAAGCGAGATCAAGATTAGTTTTTAATTTTAAGGCTTAACCTATAAGAGAGGAACAATATGCAGTTTGAAAATCTTAAATACGAAACTTTTAACAAAATCGCGATCATTACAATAAACAGGCCTGAAAAGCACAATGCAATTTCTCTAAAAACTTTAGATGAACTGCATGAAGTCTTAGAAAATTGCGAGAATGACAATTCCCTTAGAGTACTTATTATAACTGGCGCTGGAGGAAAAGCATTTGCTTCTGGTTCGGATCTTGGAGAGGTAAAAGATCGAGATTTAAAAAAAGCTCTTGAGCCCTTAGTTCAAGGTATAGCTGCGAGACTGGAGAGAATGAGCAAGCCATCAATAGCAGCAATTAATGGTTTTTGTATGGGTGGTGGACTAGAAGTTGCTCTAGGTTGTGACTTACGAATTGCTACACCCTTATCAAAATTTGCCACCCCTGAAGGCAAAATAGGAATTATTCCAGGAGGCGGTGCTACCCAAAGATTGCCTAGATTAATAGGAAGGGCTTGGGCAATGGAAATGCTGCTCATGGGAGAAACTATAGATGCAAAAAAAGCATGCGAGATTGGTCTAATAACTAGATTAGTGGAACCAGATAAATTAATGGAAACTGCTATTAAAATGGGAGAAAAAATATCTTCATACGCTCCTTTGGTGCCACAATTCATGAAAGCTATGATTCACTCTGGAATGGAAGGAAGCTTAGTATCTGGTTTAGCTTTAGAAAAATTTGCACAGGGTGCTCTGTGCGAAACCGAGGATAAAAAGGAAGGGTTGAACGCTTTCTTAGAAAAGAGAACACCTAAATGGAAAGGAAAATAAAATATTTAGAAATAATTCTAGATGTTTAGCTTGTATGCTGATTTTATTTTTGACAAAATATCCTCGTTTTTACAGTAACTTTAAATCTTAAAAAATAAAATTTTAGGAATGAATAATGCCTGCTAATTTTTTTGTATGCCCTGCTTGCGGACTTAATGAAGTCATTTTAGAAAACGAAGATGATATTGACCAATTATCATATGTCAAACTCGCTACCTATTGTGGTTGTGAACAGTCTCAAAATGGATCTTATATTTTTGGGGATGGTCATAGTAAAGGATTCGGAGGAATAATTTCAGATTTCACTGATGAAGGCGAATCAAGAAAAAGATTCGTGCCTCCTAGGGCTGTTGTATCCTATCATTTCATGAAGACAACTGAAAGAATAGGTCATGCAGAACCAAATAACGGCTTTTATAACCAACCACTTTTCCGAAATTTAGTCGAAATAGAAGGAAATGAAAATGTTTTTGTCTCTGTGACATTCTTGCCTCACGGAGAAAATATGGATGCGTCAATGAGAAAATTAGGGGAACATTTAGCGAAAAATACCCATTAGAGAATCAGTCTAATGTTTCTTTAATCTTATCTGAAAGTGCAGATAAGATTTTTTCTTCAGCTTTTTCTATAGGACCTCTCATACGAACACCAGAAGCAAAAGCATGTCCGCCTCCACCAAATTTCATAGCAACATCATGTATTTCAACCTTCCCTTTTGATCTTAAGCTAACTCGAATTTTTCCATTTAGAAGTTCTGAACAAAAAACAACCACTTCAACGCTATCTATACCTCTTGGAATAGAAATAAATTCGTCTGTTTCTTCTTTGTTTACCTTGAAAGTTTTCAAATCTTCCTGAGTTAGCCTAAAAGAAGCAAGACGAGCATTGCATAAAATTTTCAATTCACTCATCAACTTTGCAAGCAATTTCACAGAACCTATGCTATTAGATTCCCAAAAGATGCGATACGCTTCTCCTGGTTCAACTCCGATCTCAATAAATCGTTTTCCCCAATTTAAAGTTTTGGCCGTTGTGTTTGTAAATCGAAACTGTCCAGTATCATAAACGATAGCTGAATATAACAATCTTGATAATTTTAAATTTTTAAAATTGTATTTTTCTTCTTCAAGAAAATCCGACAAAAGTTCTCCAACAGATGAAGCATTTTGATCAACCACTTTAGGACATTCGGGGTCTTCTTCTTCAGGAATATGATGATCCATAATAGCAATAGGAAGGCGACTCGATAATATAGGAACTTCTAGTTTTCCTAAACGAGATAATTTTCCAGCGTCCAACATAAGGACTGAATCAAACTTATTCTCCCATTCATGCTGCTCTAATAAGTTATCACTTGATAAAATAGTTTGTTCTACATTAAAAAACGAAACAAAATCAGGAATTTCATCTTCCGTTACAACGGTAGCCTGGCACCCTTTTTCTTTCAAATAAAGAGATAATGCTAGACAGGAAAGAAGCCCATCTCCATCTGGACCCATATGAGTAATAATTAAAAATCGATGATGTTTTTGTATAAAATCTCTAAATTGAGAAAATTTTGAATAAGTAGACATCTATTTAATATCAAGGGAAAAACGATCAATTTGTAAAAGAACATAATTTCGAATTTCTTTTGCGCTAGGCAAAGAATTTTTTATTTCTCCATTTTCCATCACTGTAGAAAGGAGTTGTGACATTTCCCCTCCACAAAGATCACAGTCGCCATAAGGCTTATCAATAGGAATGATTTCCTCTGAAAAACAGTCATCACACCTTAGCAAATGTTTTCCTCCAGAAAGTTTTCCTTTTTTAGAGACAGGATTCCCATCTATATCCACGATATCCATAGAAAAATCTATAACAGAAGCAGAACTAATGGATGTCCCTATTCCAAAACCTCCGTCAACAAATTCTCTTAATTTTAGAATCTCATTTTCATCAATCCCGCCACTAACAAACAACTTAACCTTTTCAAATCCAGCTTGATTTAATTCCCACCTAACTTCAGTAAGAATTTCGGATAAATTCCCTCGCCTTGAGCTTGGAGTATCAATACGAACAGCATCTAAACGATCATGTAAACAATTTGCAGCTTCTAAAGCTTCAAATTTCTCATCGCCAAAAGTATCTACAATTGCAACTCTAGGAACATCTTTTTCAATTACTTCATCAAATGCTTTTAATGCAGACGATAAACTACCTAAAATAATAACAAGGGAATGAGGCATAGTTCCAACTGGAGGAATATTTAGCATTTCTGCGCCTTTAACAAGAGCAACCCCGTCGCAACCTCCTATATAAGAAGAACGTTCGATCATCGGAGAAATTGACGGATGCATCCTACGTGCACCAAAACTCAGCAACTTAAGATTACCTGCTGCAATTCTACACCGGGCGGACTTTGTTGCTACTCCACTTGATTGACACATAAGACCAAGTACGGCTGTCTCTAAAACATCAAAATCATTATAGAGTCCCTCTATTTCCATAACAGGTTGAAAAGGTCTAAAAATTGATCCTTCGGGAACAGAACGGATACTAACGGGTAGCCCTTCAAATAAATTTAGAATTTCTTCAAGACCGGTAAAAATTCCCCATCCAGAGGTCAGATTTTTTGCCGTAAACTCTGCTCGAATTCTTTTTTTTATTTTTTTCGTTTCTAAAATACGGTGAGTTCGTTCAAAATACGCATCAGTAACTTTTCCAGAACGTATATCTTCAAAATTCACAGTAAATAATTTACGTCGAGAGGAAGTCAGATTTTTATCCTTCGGGGTTTTCGGGAGATTTGCTTTTTGTTTTTGAAACAGTATTTGGAGCCTTAAATTTATTTGTCACAGGATTATTTTCTTGTTGATTTTCATCGCTTTCTGCGACAGCAACGGTTTCTTCTTCAGTAGATTCACTTTGTGAAACTGGGCGTCTGTCCTCTTCGAGCTTTCTTAGGCCAAAAAACTTTCCCCATGCCCGTGGCCCGTTGTAATTATTTTCCTTCTCCCAAACGTCATAAAGATGATCTTTATCAAAAACGAGAGTATCTCTATCGTAGCCGATGGTTTCATACTGATGGGTGTGTACAATTGATTTAGGTGTTGTAGGACAAGCTTCTTGGCATAAACCACAATACATACATCTCATATAGTCAATATAAAACTCCTTTGCGTACATCTCGCGTCCTTTTCCTGCGGTAAGAATGGTAATGCAATCAACTGGACAAACTTTTTCACAGTTCAAGCACCCTATGCAATTCTCCTCGCCTGTTTTGAAATCACGCGTTAACCCAAGAAAACCACGAAACCTCTCTGGTGGCTCCCAGCGTTCATTGGGATACTGAAGCGTAACAGGTTTTTTAAATAAATGACGAACAGTGATAAACATTCCCTTAAGGATATCTGTCATAAAGAAACGTCCTAAGGATCTTGAAAATTCCATTTTATAATCTACTCTCCATAATTATTGGCCTTAAGAAGCGGCAGCATTTTCCTTTTTTTGTTTTTCTACCTGGGCCTCTAAATACTTTTCAGCAGCAACTGCTGCTGTTGTAGCATCTCCACTTGCGTTTGTAATTTGCCTTATAAGTTGGCTTCTGCAATCACCAGAAACAAAAAGACCAGGAATATTTGTCTCCATATTCTGATCAGTAATTATAAAGCCAAATTCATCTTTTTCAACGGGATCTTTAATAAGATCTGTATTTGGAGTAAAACCAACAAAAACAAATAATCCTGTAGCATCTAATTCTTGCAGTTCATCTGTTTTCACATTGCGAATTTTAAGTTTTTTCATTTCCTTGCCATCCCCAACAACTTCATCCACAACATGATCTGTTATAATTTCTACTTTTGGGTTTTCTTCTAATCTATCAACCGCAATAGCATGCGCCCGAAATTGGTCTCTTCTGTGAATTAAATAAACCTTTGATCCAAACTTAGTTAGAAAATTGCTTTCTTCAACAGCACTATTTCCACCACCTACAACGGTGATCACTTCATCTTGAAAGAAAGCTCCGTCGCAAAGAGCACAATAACTTACTCCCTTCCCAGAATATTCAGTTTCTCCAGGAATTTCAAGTTTTCTTGGTATTCCTCCAGGGGTATAAATAACTGCTCCACATCGTCTCTCCCCCATATCAGTTTTCACTAAAAAATCATCGCTATCTTTTCGGACTTCTAATACTTCTTCCATTTCTATCTTTAATCCAAATTTAATCGCATGATCAGTAAATTTCGCGGCTAGCTCAGGACCACCAATTAAATCAAATCCTGGATAATCTTCAACAAACTCCGTATTTAAAATTTCCCCACCTGGAGCCATTTTCTCAAAACAAACGACGTTTATTTTAGAACGGGAAACATATAAACCAGCTGTTAATCCGGCAGGGCCTGCACCCACAATAATTATTTCATAATCTCTCTTACTCAAAAAACACCTCAAAATAATAATCAAATAACATATAACAATCTACGAGCCAAAAGATATTAACACCACTTTATCTTACTGCCAAGTCTGAACGCTATCCATAAAAAGGGTTTAATATTAATCCTAATTTAAGCCAAAAATATTCTGTATTTTACTTTTATCAAAACCAACCACTATATCCTCTCCTGCAATCATTACAGGAGTCCCACGAATTCCGGTTTTTTCAACTAATTCTGTAAGCGCTTCAGGATCTTGATCAATTAATTTTTCCTTAAAGACAATACTATGCATAGAAAGAAACTCTTTCATTTGTTTGCAGGGTGGTCAGGTTGTAGAAGAATAAACTATTACTTCATCAAAATTTTTCATTTTCACCTCAATTAAAGTCGTACGAATAAGTATATTTTTATATGTCAGTTTTTGCAAAAATATCTGTTAAATCGGAAATCTTAATTGTCTCTATTCGAGAAACTGCGTCTATTATTTCATCTTTCATTTGAACTGAAATAATGTCATCACACAGAAAACCAAATTTCTCTATCACAGACGATAATCCCATAGGATTTGAATAATGTCCTTCATAGGAAGATTTTTCTTTTTCAAAAATCTTATTTTCTTTATTTGTAATTTTAATTGTCACAGGGGATTCTTTTGGATATCGATTCGTTAGGGCTTCTGAGTTAGAAACTTTCACACATTTAAGTAAAGTTTGCACATCCTCTTCCAAAATTCTCTTTTCTTCAAATTGCTTTGGCATTACATTATTATCTATTAAAGCAGCCGCTAAAACATAAGGCAAACTATGATCGGCCGTTTCTTTGTTTTTCACATCATGCTTATCTCCACCCTTACCTCCACCCATTATAAAGTAAGCACGTTGATAAATTTCAATTTCAACTTCAGAGATATCTTTAGGATTAAGATTATTTTCATTTTTTAACTCAATTACACCTTCTATTGCTGTTTGAGAATGAATTCCAGCATTAAATTTTTTCAAACTTATCCCAAGAACTTTGTTTAAAGATGTATCTTTTAAGTTAATATCAAAAGGCCCGGTAATAGAGTCAAACAATCCTAAAGGGCCCTCAAAAATTTCAGGTGGCCCAGTTATTCCTCTCATAGCAAGAAAGGTTGCATGTAAAGCATTCGCACAAGTATTTGCAGTTGAAAAACCCTTCCAATGGGAAATACGACCTGCCCGAACTATAAGAAAAGGGTTTTGTGAAGCCCCGCTTATCCCGATAGCATTTGCCGTTTTTTCTATATTTAAGTTTAAAGCTCTAGAAACTCCTGCTGCTGCCGAATAAGATATTGCAAGAGCTTGATCAAAACCTTTGTCCTCATAGGAACAAGAATCACAAAAACGACATTGGATTTCGTACGCAAGGGCCAATGCAGTCATAAAATCACGCCCACTTATATCAGCATACTCAGATGCAGCTAATATTGCACCTACTTGATCACTAGGATGAGATGTAGCCAGACTGCCCATATAGCCATCATTAAAATCAAGATATCTTATTAAAGCAGCATTAAAAAAGGCGGCTCTATCAGGCGCTGTTTTGCCTCCACCAATTAACGAAGTCATTGATGAACCACCAAATTCTAGAACTTGTTCTTTTAAAAATCGGATAGGCTCAGAACGTAACGATCCAATCGCGCAAGCTATAGCATCTATAAGCAACACTTTCATTCTGTCTTTTACTTCTTCAGATAAATCATCAAAGCTTGATTGATGTGCAAATGTTGCTAATTGATAAGATACTTCTTTCATTATTGTCTTCCTTTTTTAACTTCCGTTTAGCTTCCGGTATTCTTTTTGCATTAAAAGCGCATCGTATTCAAGCGCAGGACTTTCACATACAACTCTTCCTTCAACTTCAAAATCTATTAAAGAACGAAATAAATCTTTATAGTTCATGTCAGATTCAGATAATTCCAAATGATGCGCTTCTCCCTTTTCACTATATGCAATGCCTGACAAATGAATATGCATAGATTTTAATGCTTTCTTTCCAAGCTTATCTTTTACGATTTGCAACTGACTTGAAAATTCTTCATAAGAATTTTCCTTCCCTCCCGTTCGAGCATGAATATGTGCAAAATCAATAGTGATGCCGATTTTCTTTTTTTTCAAAGAACCAGCCATTTCAGTTAATTCAGATAGGGAACCGAATTGACTCCCTTTTCCGGTTGTTTCAGGATCTAAACGGCATGGACATCCCTGTTCTTTAAGATAATCTAAGATTTCATCGATTTGTTTTTTGATAAATTGGTAAACTTCTCTTTCATCTCTTTTTTGGTAAAAACCAGGATGAAAACAAGCTCCATCGCCACCACAGGAGTGAAGGGCAAGAGCTGTATCAATAACACGTTTTCTACTAGCTTTTATTTTTTCCTCTTCCATAGAATATAAATTAATATAATAAGGGCCATGCGCAGTAACTTTAATTCCCGTATTTCTTACTTCTTTTTTAACTTCCTCGCAAGTTTCAGGCTTAATTCTTACCCCATGAACAAACTCCATTTCGTAAACCGATAGTCCTAATTCGCTTAATCTCTTAACTGCAGAAGGGTGGGTCTTATTTTTCGTAGAATGTGGAACACCGCCAGTACCAAATAAAAGACTATCCTTTTTTTTTGGCTTTTTATTTGATTTAACTGGTTGATCGTAAACTCGATTTTCTGGTTTTACGTTTGGAACTCCGGGCCTCCATCCTCTCAAATTTGATTTTATTTTCGCCATAATTTAATCCAAAGTTAATTTGTATTATTCTAAGCTAAATCATTTCGAGCCAGGTTTCTATCTGATTGCAGATATTTTTTTTTCCAATTTTACGACTTGCACTGCTTAGAATAGGTCCCGAAAAACCTTTCCATTTTGACATAATAGTTTCTAAGTTTGGTTCTTTGATAATTTTTGTTTTTTGATTTCGTTTTATCTTATCTGTCTTTGTGTAAATAACACACGCTTTAAGATTATGCGCAAACAACCACTCCATCAAACTAATATCCATTTGCTGAACTCCTCGTCTTGAATCTACTAGCAAAAAAATACCAAGAAGTTCTTTTCTCTCTCTTAAAAATTCTTCAATCATAAATTGCCATTGCTCTTTCTCTTTAACAGGCCCTTGTGCAAAACCGTATCCAGGTAAATCTACTAATAAAAAGTCTGAGAGATTGGAACATATACTAAAAAAATTTATAAGCCTTGTTTTTCCAGGGGTATTACTAACCTTAACAAGATTTTTACGACCTAAAACATAATTTATAAGGGAAGACTTTCCTACGTTACTTCTTCCTGCAAAAGCGATCTCTGGAAGTTTTGTTTGTGGCCAACCGTTTGGACGTGTTGTGTCTTTCTTTATTTCTTTCGT
>CAYWAX010000024.1:13942-16423 GCA_964456425.1 uncultured Nitrospinaceae bacterium
CATTTTTTCTAGAGGCACTTTTTAAAAAATCACTAGATTTAATTTTCATCTTAATTTGTCAGTCAATCGCAGGCGAAGAAAAAGGATGTATCACAAGTCCGGTTCTGAGCTTCGGGTAGAAATAAGTTGACTTATGGGGCATTTTTCCACCATTTTTTGCGATTTCACAAACTGAATCGATTGGGGTTGAATTTAAAAGTAAAACTGCCTTAAATTCTTCAGTTCTCGCAAAAGAAAGCGCCTCCTCGGGATCTGGGGTAAAGCTCATATTTCCATCATCATGACTTGCTTTTAATCCATCATCTATAATCTCAGACTGAAGTAAAGATACATCGAGTGTATCCAGTGGATTCCTCTCTTTTTCTTCTTGATTTCCTTTTCTGATAAGATAACGAAGAACCCCTTTGCCATCAGAAAAACAAAAAACAGAAGAATTATTATCAATCGATAATTTTTTCAATTTATCTGAAACAAGTTTCCCTCCATTTTCTCCGGGATCTGGTTCTTCAACAACATTATAATATTTAGAAATAGAACTCAAAAAATCAGGAATAGTTGTATTAATCTCTCTTATCATTCTATGTGTTGGAAGAATAATCATTCCTGGATCTTTGAGATTTGCAAGACACATTAACGTGTAATGAGATTCGATGTTTTCTTTGTCTTCTTTTTCGCCCTGTAATCCGTGAAGGTTTAAGCTAGTTTCATAGCGATGATGTCCATCTGCAATAAAAATATCTTTTCCAGTAAGCGAGGACTTGACTGAATCTATAATATTTTTATCATCACAAAACCACAACTCATGCCTTACGCCTTCCTCTTCAAAATCCGCCAAAAGATTTGTATTTGAAATAGACAAAGATAAAGAATTAATTGCAAGATCTTGAGCATCATCGTAAAAACTAAAAATTGGGCCTAAATGTGCTCCTGATCTCCCCCATAAATCAAGAAGGTATCCTTTTGGCTTTGGAAAGGTCTGTTCGTGAGGAAAAATTTCTCCTTTGCCATATTCTTCAAGTTTAACTGTTGTAAAAAAAGAATTTCTTTTTAATTTTTTTCCATCAGGCAATGTAAAAGTTTGTCTATAAGGAAAAAGACATGGGGTTTCATCAATAGATAAAATGCCTTCTTTTTTCCAATTCTTTAAAAATTCGATTGCACGTGTAACTCTGGCTTCATCGTTGTTTTCATTAGACTCTTTTTTCCCCTGTATCAATCGGACAATATTACTAGGGTGTTTTTTATAAAATAAATCCTGAAGTTCATCATTGAAAACGTCATAGGGAGGAGAAGTTACATCTCCCATATCACCAGGAGAGACTTTTGCATAACGTAGCGCTCTAAATGGTTTTATATCAACCAATTTCGATCCTTTCTTATTCAGGAGAAAAAAAGATAATAACTATTAATTAAAACAATTGTCACAATATAAAAATATTTAGTTTAGTGATAGGTCTACATAAGAATTTGATTCAATGATAGAGTTCGATTTAGATGAATTTTAAAAATCAATTGAGTATACAATAGAAAGATGGTTAAAACTAAGTTTGGAATCAGTTCAAGCTTGCATCCTGAAAAAATTCCTGCTCCTGAAGAAATTTTGACCTTTGCAGAACAGGCAGAGAATCATGGATACGACTCTTTGTGGATGGGTGACCATATAGCATTTCATGGACATTATACAGACAGTTTGACTACCCTTGCAGCATTCGCTGCCAGAACATCCAAGATCACGATAGGCACAGCCGTTTTTTTAATTCCTCTTAGAAGACCTGCCATTTCTGCAAAAATTTCTGCAACTGTTGATTTTTTAAGTGGGGGAAATAGATTTATTTTCGGAATAGGTATCGGTGGCGAGGGAGAAAAAGAATTTGAACTTTGTGGCGTGCCAGTTAAAGAAAGAGGAAAAAGAACAGATGAATCGATAGAAATAATTAAAAAACTATGGACCGGAAAAAACGTTGAACATAAAGGAAGATTTTGGAATTTTAGTTTAGTAAGTCAAACCCCTGCACCCCTCACCAAAGGTGGTCCACCAATATGGATTGGAGGTAGAAGTGATGCTGCGAGGGAAAGAGCTGTTACCAAAGGAAATGGGTATATCTCGTATCTTTATTCAGCTGAAAAATTTAAAAAAGGCTTAATGCAGATGCATGACATCGCTAATAAAACACGCAAAAATCTCAAAATAGAAGAAGGGTTATGGACACCTGCGCATCATGCATTTATTTACTCTCATAAAGATGAAAAACATGCTCTTAAAAGTGGAATTAAAAACCTTTCTCGTAGATATAATATGAACTTTAATGGTATCGCAGAAAAGTATCTTATTTTTGGACCTCCAGAAAAATGCGTAGAAGAGATTGAAGCTTTTAAAAAAGCAGGAGCTAAACATTTTGTTTTTAAACATGCGGGTCCTCCAGAAGAAGAACTGGATCAACTTGCATTACTATCAGAAGAAGTTATTGCGAGGACAAGAGA
>CAYWAX010000025.1:0-16201 GCA_964456425.1 uncultured Nitrospinaceae bacterium
ATTATTGCTCTATTACTAAAACCTCCCTCATGCAAAAGGCCATATGATTCTACCGTTTTCTTTGCAGGGAAATCACTTAAAAGTGGATATTCTACCCCAAGTTTCTCAGCCCAAGCTGCATGTGAAAATTTACTATCTACACTAATTCCTATTACTTGACAGTTTGCATTTTCAAATTTTTCGGACTGTGCTTGATAGACGGGTAGTTGTTCGCCACAAGGACCTGAAAAATCGAATGGATAGAAACATAGAAGAACATTACTTTTCCCTCTATAATCACTTAATTTAATATCATCTCCTGCATCTAGTGCCTGAGGAAGTTCAAAATCTGGAGCCTCATCTCCTACTGATAATGTCATTTAGGATCTCCTTAATATAAAACTAAAAATTAGTATATCTAACTATGCTGATGCGAAACGTGAAGCAACATCTTCCCAATTTACAACATTCCACCATGCAGCAATATAATCTGGTCTTCTATTCTGATAATTTAAATAGTAGGCATGTTCCCAAACATCTATCCCAAGAAGAGGAACAAAACCTTCCGTTCTAGGACTTGTTTGATTTGGCATAGTTTTAATTTCAACAGAACCAGAACCAGATTTAGTTACAAGCCAACACCAACCACTTCCTTGCACACCTGTTGCTGCTTTTGAAAAATCATCTTTGAATTTATCAAAATCTCCTATGGCTGATGCTAAATCTCCACTAGGAGTTCCACCACCATTTGGGCTCATATTTTTCCAGAAGATACAATGATTATCATATCCACCACCATTAAAATTCACAGCACCACGAATATCTTCTGGAACTGAACCTATATTTGAAAGAATTTCTTCAATGCTTTTTCCTTCAAGATCAGTTCCTGCTGAGATATTATTCAAATTTGTAGTATATGTATTGTGATGTTTAGTATGATGAATTTCCATAGTTCTAGCGTCGAGATTTGGCTCTAGTGCTGTGTAATCATAATCAAGATTTGGAAGTTCAAATGCCATGGGCGTTTTCTCCTTTATTTAAGATAAAAAATAAAATTTAACAATTAATGAATAAATATTCTATTATATTTCTGCTGTAACATAATACTGAACATGAGAATACAAAAAACACCGTCAAACTGCAAGATATCCTCCATCAACAACAAGATTATGCCCATGTATATACTCAGACGACTTCGAAGATAAAAATACAATTGATTCAGCAATTTCTTCTGGCTTGCCAAATCTTGGAAGGGGCATATTTGCAGTTCGATGACTTTCTATCATTGGATCTTCTTTAATAAGTTCTTCCATACCTTCAGTCATTATCGGTCCCGGCGCAACTGCATTGACATTGATATTTTCTTTTGCTAATTCAAAAGAGAAAGAACGCGCCATATTTACTATTGCACCTTTACATGCACAATAAACAGAAAAATTAGGCGCTCCAACAAAACCAAATGTACTAGAAATAAGTACTACTTTGCCTCCTCCTCGTTTTCTAAACGCAGGAACTATTTTTTGAACAGATAAAAAATATCCTTTAATATTTACTCTCCAGGCATGATCTAAATCTTCTTCATCTACTTCCATGAATGGTTTAGTAGGACGAAAAATTGCGCCGCAAACCAAAATATCTATCCCCCCGAAACTATTAGTTGTTTCAGTAATCATTTTTTCAATACCTTCACTTTTTCCACAATCTACTTCTATAGACTTAAATTTCCCTCCACTCCCATGAATTTCCTTATCTAAATTTGCAAGTCGTTTTCCATCTAGATCTGCTACTGCTACCATCGCACCTTTTTTTGCAAACAACTTAGCAGTAGCTGCTCCTATCCCCTGAGCACCACCAGTAATTAACACAACTTTATCCTCAAATCCCATAAAACCTCCAATTAAAGGAATTCAACTCTAATCACATATATTACATTTTCATCTTTTGTATATCATCAAAATCTCTATAAAGCAGAGATAAATCTTTTTCAATCATACCCCTAGAAACAGCTTTATGGATAAATTCAAGTGTTTTTTCCCCTAGTTCAACTTTTAATTTATTTTTCCTAGCTAGTTTGATGGCAAGGCCTACATCTTTATCCATATTATAAATCCTTGCTAAAGCATTCCATTTTCCTGAAAGTATGTTATTAGGGAATCGGTGTTTGCTTGCATAGCTAAATGCAGTCGAAACATTGAAAACATCAATCATATCTTTAACACTTATGCCCATTTTTTCTGCCAAACGCGCTCCTTCACAGGTAGCCAGAAACATAGTATGAAGAACCATATTGTGGATTAGTTTCATTGTCTGACCAGCACCTACGTCTCCTAAATGAAAAATATTATCTGTGAATAAGGAAAGAATATTTTGAGATTTTTTTAATATTTTTTTATCTCCACCAATCATAAGAGTCAATTTTCCCTTTTCAATTCCAGAAGGACCGCCACTCATAGCTGAATCCATATAAAAAATATTATTTTCTGAAGCTTTTTGTGCAAGTTTTATTGTTTGGGTTGGATCAGAAGTAGTAAGATCGAACACTATTAGGCCTTTTTTTCGATTCTTTAAAATGCCACTCTTCCCATTAAATAATTTTTTGATTTCTTTGGAAGAAGGCACAACAAAAAAAATTATCTAACATTTTTGAGACATATCATTAGGTTCTACTACAGTCAAATTTTTCTTTTTCGAAATTTCATTTCGAATATCAGGATCTATATCCCATATATAAATATCACTCCTCTTGCTACTTAAACGAATAGCTAGCGGACCTCCCATTCTTCCCAATCCAACTACACCCACCGGTTTAATTTTTGGCATCAACAAACTCCCACTAAAAAATTAATTCAAAAAAATTATTTTTTATATACAGAAATATGTGAACTTCCTGAGAAGAAAAACAAATCTCAAACAAAATTTAAACTTTAATTTTAATTATTGTAAACGGAGTAAAGTGAAGAGTCTATTACAGAAAATAAAATTGAAAAATCAAAGGACGCAAGAAACCTGCATGACCCTGTGAACGCAAAAAAAGTTTTCGAAATATCTAAGAAAACAACCAATACATACCAGCTACAACCGCAACGACCGCGATTGTTATTCTAGTAGGCATTCACATGAATCTATTCATAACATCCTCATCTATTATGTACGAAAATATTTATTGGTGAGCCGCCCGGGACTCGAACCCGGGACCTACGGATTAAAAGTCCGGTGCTCTACCAACTGAGCTAGCGGCTCCCAACAAAAAAGAATATCTACTTCGAGCGACGACATAAGTCAAGTCAATATCTAGAGTTTTAAATTTTTAAAAGTGCTTGAAAACTACACTAAAAAAATAAGAAACTTGACTATATCGATGTCTGCGTGTTCAATCAAACGAGATCTAATGTATTTGCCGACGTAGCTCAGAGGTAGAGCAGCTGATTCGTAATCAGCAGGTCAGGAGTTCAAGTCTCCTCGTCGGCTCCAAGAAAATATTCTTAATTTTCTAGAGAGACTTAAAAATGAAGATTTTAATCACTGGCGGGGCAGGTTTCATAGGTTCAAACACAGCTAAACGATTTATCGATTCGGGTAATGATGTCATTGTATTCGACAATTTGTCTCGCAAGGGTTCTAAATCAAATTTAGAATGGCTAAAAAAAAGTGGAAACCTTTCTTTTATTGAAGGTGATTTAAGAAACTATGAATTAGTAAAAAGTATTTTTTCAGAAAATGAAAATATAGATATCGTTATCCATCTTGCCGGTCAAGTTGCTGTAACAACTTCTGTCGAAAATCCTCGCGAAGATTTCGAAATAAATGCCTTGGGAACTTTAAACGTTCTTGAGGCAATAAGAGAAAATTACAATCTTGAGCCCTTAGAGAAAAACAACGAACTCCTCAAAGATTCGCCATTCCTGATTTTTTCTTCAACGAATAAAGTTTACGGAGAAATGGAGGATATTGAGATTATTGAAAAAAATAATAAATATACATATGAGAAATATCCCTCTGGCATATCAGAGAATACTCTTCTAGATTTTCATTCTCCTTACGGATGCTCAAAAGGTGTTGCAGATCAATATGTTATAGATTATTCAAGGATATATGGAATAAAATCAGTTGTAATGAGACAATCATGTATTTATGGTTATAGACAATTTGGGATTGAAGACCAAGGATGGGTTGCCTGGTTTACTATCGCGTCTTTGCTTGAAAAAGAAATTACAATTTATGGTGACGGGAAACAAGTTCGTGATGTTTTATTTATAGACGATTTAGTAGATTGCTATGTAATGGCAATTGAAAATATGGAAAAAGTAAAAGGAAAAGCTTATAATATAGGAGGAGGACCTGATAATACCCTTTCCCTCCTCGAACTAATTAGTCTTCTGGAAAAATTTACTAACAAAAAAATTAATCCTTCATACTCTAATTGGAGACCAGGAGATCAACCTGTCTTCGTGTGCAATATTGAGAGAGCTTACGAAGAATTCGGATGGAAACCAAAAACTTCTGTAGAAGATGGTATTTCTAAATTACAAAAATGGATTTATGGAAATAAAGATTTATTTCTTTAAATATTAATTGTCATTTAGGATTCGACTTTTCACATGAAAGGAAATTAAATGGAATCTAAAGAAAAAAAAACAAAGCCTCCCGGTTCTGATGGAGAACATAAAGCACAAGAAAATTTTGGATCCCGTCAAAGAGCAGAAGCTTTTTATAATAATCAAATGCTAAATTATCTTAATCCATTAATGAAAAAATTTATATCAGAACGCGAAATGGTTTTCATTTCTACCTCTGACAGTAAAGGAGAGTGCGACTCTTCATTCCGCGCAGGGGATCCTGGATTTGTCCATATTCTAAATAAACGAAAGCTCGCTTTACCGGAGTACCGTGGTAACGGAGTAATGGCAAGCATAGGAAATATCATAGAGAATCCTCATATAGGAATGTTTTTTATAGACTTCTTTAGTAGTAGAATAGGACTTCACATAAATGGACACGCAACCATAATAGACAATGAATCTTTAATAAAAAGACGAACTTTGCCGACAAAACTACTTAAAGATGCAAAACAAAAAGGAGGTAGAAAACCTGAATGCTGGATCATGATCCAGATCGAAGAAGCCTACATCCATTGTTCAAAACACATTCCTAAATTCAAGAAACTTAAACAAGAAATACACTGGGGAACGGATGATGAGATTTTTAAAGGAGGGGATGCTTTCAAAGCAAAATCTTGTATACGTCCCTGGGTTCAAAATAGTCAATCGTAAGAATTTTTATAAGTTGAAAAATAGGAGATAGAAACGATGGAAGAAGAAAAAAGACAAGATAGAATTACGGAGACAAAGCAGATTATTGAGGACGATTGGGACGATGCAACTCCTGACAATACTTGGTTGGATTTTGGTTGTGAATGGGATCCAGATTATATGGAAGCATGGCTAACTGGACATTGGGGATTTTTTAAATCTGACCAACCAAGACACTTAGATCATAAGACAAGAGAGATGATAGTTGCAGGTGTTTTAGCCTGTCGAGATAGACCAGGAGCTTATACACACGCAAAAAATGCAATTAAACATGGAGCAAGTGTTAACGATTTATTAGAAGTTTTCTCTGTTGCTGTTGGTGCAGGCGGATCTCCAACTCTTATGGTTGGCTTAGATTCCTTAAGAAGGATTGTAAATGAAGAAAGTAGTCACAGCCCAATAGATAGAGATTGGAAATATAGTGTGAGAAAAGAAATGGAAGAGGTAAAAAATAATACTTCTGAGACAAGAGAAGAAAAAATAAATCGAATAACAAATAAAATACAAAATGACATGGGTTACAAAGACGAAGCTATTGAATATGGCATTAACTTAGATCCAGATTTTTTTGAGGTAAATTCCAGAGTGTATTGGGGATTTTTTGAAGGGAAAAATGGACATTTGGACCCTATAGTAAGAATGATGGTAAGTATCGTAATTATGGCTTACAGAGGTATGAGCGAAGAATTATATGAAAATACAAAAAAAGCTATGAAACTAGGCGCTACTGAAATGCAATTATTAGAAGCTTTTGAAGTATGTGTCACACCTGGTGGACTAATAGTTCTTCACGAAGGACTTCGTGCTTTGAAGAGAATCAATGACGAAAAAGAATAAACTCTTTTCAGGAAATGGGATTTAACGAATGTATGGAGTTGCCGCAGCGCGTCCCGAGGCTGTTAATGCGGGAATGCATATTTTGGAAAAAGGAGGAAATGCATTTGATGCGGCGATTACCGTTTCACTTACTCTAGGTGTTACAGAACCTTTTTATTCAGGATTAGGCGGTGGTGGTGTCTCTCTTCTCTGGAATGAAAAAGAAAAAAAAATATCATTCATAGATTTTGGAAATGAATGCTCAAGTCAAGTCACATCTTCCATGTTCGATTGCGATGAAGACGGGAAACATCTAACGAACGAACATAACAGAGGATATCTTTCTATTCTAACTCCTGGATTATCAAAGGGGTTGGAAACTATTCACAAAAAGTTTTCCAGTATGGACTGGTCTATTCTTTTTGAAGAACCAATAAAAATTGCAAGAAATGGATTTGAGATCAATTCGTTTTATGCACTCCAATCAAACGAAAATCGTTTCATTGAAATGTTAGAACAATATCCTAATCTAAGAAAAATTCATTCCAAAGATGGTATTCCGCATAAATTAGGTTCTTTAATAAAACAACCAGAACTTGCAGAAAGTCTTAATAGCATAGCTAAAGAAGGAAGCAATATTTTTTATAACGGAAAAATTGGAGAATTAATTTCTAAAGAAATGAAGAAAGGAAAAGCACCTTTAAGTTTAGATGACCTCATTTCCTACGAAATCAGGGAACCAAAACCTTTGGAAGGAAAGTACGGAAATCTAAATTATTTCACCGCTCCTTTGCCCTCCTGTGGGCTCTTATTAATTCAAATCCTAAATCTCTTTGAAATACAAAGAAAAAAAATAAAATATATAAACGAATTGGAATTCTCCTTAATTCTTGTAAAAGCTATGCAGCTTGCTTTTAAAGACAGATTTTCATTGTATGGAGACCCTAAGTTTTTAGAAACAAATTTTGACAACTTATCAACAAAAAAATATGCGGAAAATATAATTGATTCTGTGAAAAAATTAGATGTTCATAAACACGACCATGAAATAGGGTCAACAACCCACTTCACCATTATGGACAAACAAGGTAATGCTGTATGTCAAACACAGACACTAGGCGCAGCTTGGGGATCCGGAATTATAGTTCCGGAAACAGGTATTCTGCTAAATAATCATACTAACTGGATGGACCCTCGCCCAAATAAACCAAACAGTATTCTTCCGGGAAAAAGACCTATTGCAGGATTTGCGCCAACATTCATTTTCAAAAAAAACAAACTACAAACTGCTATTGGAAGTCCCGGGTCTTATCGTATCCCTACCGCTATAGCGCAAATTATATTAAATCAACACCACTTTAAATTGAATCTTTCTGATGCAATCAAAAAAAGAAGGATTCACTGCGATATAGGACCTTTATATATTGAGGGAGAAGAAAACAATGAACTAGAAGAAACATTGAGAAAGTCTAAATTTAAGATTACTCGAAAAGAATACCCTAGTCATTTTTTTGGCGGAATACACGCAATAGAAAAACTAGATAATGGAGAATTACATGCGTGTGGGGACTCTAGAAGAGACGGAACTGCAATGACTAAATTTTAATTTCTTTAGTACCTTCAATTTAAACAAAACATAATGTTAGAATTCCTGAAATTATGTTTTTATCTCTATAAAAATTGGTATCTATCCAAAAAGAGGCCCCTATTATGAGATCTATGCGTGTTCATGAATATAGTATATCGCTAGAGAATCCTTTGATTTTGGATGATATTCCCGAACCAATTCCAGAACCTAATGAAATCCTCGTGAAGATTAAAGCAATTGGAGTAAATCCTATTGAACTTTCGATAAGAAAAGGATTTCCAAATTATGTTTCTTCATTAACATTGCCACATCTATTAGGTACCGAATTTGCAGGTGAAGTCGTTCAGTGTGGCAAAGAAACAGAAAAATTCAAAGAAGGAGATATGGTTTTTGGTTCGACATCAAAACGAGACTCCTATGCAGAATTTGTTGCTGTGGACGAAAAAACGACATCAAAAATACCACAACAATTTAACTTTTCAACTGCGGCGGCTTTTCCGGTTGCATTTCAGACAGCTTGGCATGCGTTAGTTTTCAGAGCAAAAGTTACTCCTGGAGAAGTCATCCTTGTGCAAGGTGGGGCTGGTGGTGTTGGAACTGCATGCATTCAACTTGCAAAATCGATGGGTTGTAAAGTTATTTCAACAGTTAGTTCTAAAGAAAAAGGAGAATACTGCATAAAAAATGGAGCAGATTATATAATAAATTATAAGAAAGATGATTTTGTAGCTATCTGCAAAGAAATTACACAGGGATACGGAGTCGATGTCATTATTGAACTCGCCGCCTGTGATAACTTCGACAAAGATCTAGATGCAATTTCAATTCGAGGAAGGATTGTTCTTGTTGGAATGGGTACAGGAAAGGGACCAGAAACAAATTTTAGAGTTTCTACTCTAATGGGAAAAAATGCCGATGTACTTGGAATAACTGCTAATAATCTGGGTGCTCAAATTCCTGAAATAAATGAAAAATTAGATATTCTTCTTCCCGATACAAATTTTTGTATTCCAGTTTACAAAGAAATTCCCCTTGAAAACGCAAATGAATGTCACGAACTACTTGAAAGTGGAAAATTTACTGGAAAACTAATATTAATTCCTTAAAAAATAAAAGGTGTGTTCATGGAAAAACCTGATTTCTCTTGGGAAAATCTGAAAGTGGGAATGATTATTGGAGAACGAAATATAATCCTCACACAAGATTCCCTTTCAAATTACTGTGATTCTTTGGGATTACAGGAAACATTTTATTCCACAGATTCTCCTTATCAAAATCCAATTGCCCCACCCATGATTTTTGTAAATGATTTGTTGGCTATATATGATGAAAATTTTAAACGATTTGGAACTATTCATGCAGCTTTATCATATAATTTTTATGCACCTATATTTTTAAATAAAACATATTATCAAAAAGTTACGGTAAGTGAACTTTTTATTAAAAGACAAAAAGGTTGGATTGTCAGCGAACTTCTGGTAAGCAATAAAGAAGAAAAAAAAGTTGCAAGATCTCTACACACTTCAGTCCTCAGTCTTACAAGAGAACATCAATCTAATTAAATAAGGATATTTATGAATAAGAATCAAAATATAAATTATAATGAATCCTTAGACCCAAGTAGCTATAAAATTGGTCGTATGGAAATTAAAAAATTCAATAGATTAGTTACAGGGGGGAAAGATACTCTTAATATTCACACAGACGATGAAGTTGCTCAAAAAGCTGGTCTTCCAAGAGCAGTAGCAACGGGAAGACATCCTGTTTGTTTTATCGCGGAAGAGATGACTAAGGTTTTTGGAAAAGGTTTTATTGAAAATGGGGATTTAGATGTAAAATTCATAAAACCTATTTTCCCAGGAGACACTATAAGCATTGAATTTAAACTCAACTCCAAAGTGGAACCAGAAAAATTTATTTTTGATGTTTCTATTAGAAATCAAAATGGAGAAACCGTAACAAAAGGAGTTGCTTCCGCAATAAAGACTAAGTGAAAAAATGAAAAATGATAACTTAAAAAAGCTTTTTTCGCCAAAATCGATAGCAGTAGTTGGTGCATCTTCAAATTTATATCGATTTGGAGGAATACCAATTCGACTAACGAAAGATTATGGATTTGAAGGTAATATTTATCCAATCAATCCAAATCATAAAGAAATCTATGGACTAAAGTGTTATCCAGATATCTCTTCTCTCCCTGAGACCCCAGATTTTGCGCTTTTCTGTACACGTAGAGAAAATATCGTTCCTTCTTTAAAAGAATGCGCAGAAAGAGGTGTAGGCGTTTCCGTAATAATGACTTCCGGCTTTAAAGAAACTGGGGAAAAAGGAGCAAATATTCAAAAAGAAATCTTAGAAATCGCATCAAAATCGGGAATGCGTATTCTTGGACCAAATTGTATGGGAATAGTTCATGTTAGATCTAAGCTTATGGCTACTTTTACTATTTCGATTCGAGAAGACAAAAAATTACTTCCTGGTTCAGTTTCACTAATAACCCAAAGTGGAGCAATAGGTGCTTGTATGCTTAGCTCTTTTCAAGAAAGTTCGATTGGTATTAGTTCTCTAGTAAGCTTAGGAAATGAATCTGATGTAGATTTCTCTGACTGTGTTGATTATTTTCTTGACGATAAAAATACTAAGGTAATTTGCGGATATCTTGAATCGATAAGAAATGGAGAAAAATTGAAACAAACTGCGCAAAAAGCTCTCGAAAAAGGAAAACCTATCGTTCTTTTCAAGGGAGGGGCAACTGAAGAGGGAGCTCGTGCAGCCGCAAGTCATACTGCTGCCCTCACAACTGAAAATAATGTTTTCGAAGCTTTTGCAGAACAATATGGAATTCAAGTTTGTCATTCCTATGATCAAATTATTGAGACAGTCGAATTTCTAACTAATCGAAAAAAAATCAAAGGGAATAGACTCGGAATTTTAAGTTTCTCAGGAGGTTTTGGTTCTCTATGTGCAGATCTTGCGGTAGAAAACGGATTTACAGTCCCTTCAATTACAGAAAAAACCCAAAAGAAAGTTCGAAAACATCTTTCCGAATACGCACCAGTAAGTAATCCGGTTGATTTAGTGTCTTTAATGGTAAGTAGACCAGATCAAAGTCCACTAGAAGAAGTGGCAAAAAATATTCTTAGCGATCAAAATATAGACGCTCTGTGTTTGGTTATGGGTGTATACCATCATGTTGGAGATAAAATTGCTGAAGATTTCAAAAATATTTTCAAAAATTCGAAAAAACCTGTCTCATTAGCCTGGTTGGCAGGACCAGATAAAGAAATTTTAAAGTTAAGAGAAAATGGAGTGCCTATTTTCAAAGATCATTTAAGGGCAATTAAAGGACTCTCTTCCTTGCTTACTCTGGAAAGGAAAAGAGAGTCTTATAAAAAACTTGCTGCATTCGAAGAAAGAACAAATATAAAAAGAAAAGAAAAAGCTCACAGATTGATAGATTCAAGTTTTATCGGTAAAAATAGGCTTCTTCCCTTAGAAACTTCTTTAGATTTGCTAGACCTGTACAAAATCAAAAAAGCAAAAACCAAAATTATAAATTCTACAAAAGCCGCTATAGAATTTTGGAAAGAAAATAAAAATCCAGTTGCCCTTAAGATTCATTCAGATATTTTCACACATAAAACAGAAATCAATGGTGTCGCAATCAATTTAGATAACGATACGGCTATAAGAAAAAAAGCAGATGAGTTCTTGAAAATTTCAGATAAAAAACAAATTATAATTCAATCTATGGTTCAAGATAATGGAGTGGAGGTCCTCGCAGGTATCTCTTTGGACAATAGTTTTGGATTATGTATGTCTATTGGATTGGGTGGTATTTTTGTGGAAACATTAAAAGAAATTAAAAGAGTACTGCCACCTGTTAGTCCTGAAACCGTAATTAAATTGATGCAAGAGTTAAAAGGTTCAGATATATTTTCCGGATTTCGCGGAAAGAAAAAGCTTCATCTAAAATCATTGGCAAGTTCAATTTCAAATCTTTCCTTAATGGCTGTAGAATTGTCAGATTTGATTTCTGAGGTCGATATCAATCCGATAATTGTTACTTCAAATGGAGCATTTGCTGTAGATATAAGAATATTTTTAAAAAAATGAGGATATAATGACAAACAGAATTACTTCTGAAATTTCATCTCTAATTGGTAAGAAATATGGACCTTTTAAGGTTTTTATAGAAAGCGGTGCTATAGAAAAATTTGCGGATGCAATAGGAGATGAAAATACAGAACATCAAGGACAGAATGCAATTGCTTCACCTACTTTTCCTACAACATTTCGTCCTAAAGAACCATTTCCTGATTTTCCACAAGATTATGGAGACGTAGGATTACACGCATCACAAACATACGAATACAAAAGACCAATTGTTGCAGGAGATGAGATAGATGTGACTATGACTATCAGTAATATTTATCAAAAAGATGGAAAATCTGGAGAATTAGTATTTATGGAAAGAGACTATTCTTTTATGGATTCAAAAACCGATGAGAAAATAGGTAGCGCTAAATGGGTTACACTCCGGAGATTTAATAAATGAATTTTAAAGAAAATCAAAAGATTCCAGATTTTACAAAAAAACCTATAACCAAAGTTCAACTTGTAAAATATGCTGGGGCAAGTGGAGATTTCAATCCATTACATTTCGATGAAGAATATGCAAAAAAAAGAGGTTTAAAAAAGCTTATCGCACATGGAATGTTGTCAATGGGGTTTCTTTCTGAATATGTTGAATCGAATTTTGGCGTGGGAAAAATAAAAAAGTTACAAGTTAATTTCAAATCAATGGTTTTTATAGAAGAAGAGATTACCTGTTCTGGAAAAATCAATAGTTTAGATACAGAAGAAGGCAGAGAATTTGCCTCATGCTCGATAGAGGCTAAAAATAAAGAAGGTAACATTGTAACAGCTGGATTAGTTGAAGTGTGGACAAATTAATTATAGAAAGGAAATTTATGAGATTAGATGGTAAAAATGCGGTGGTTACTGGTGCAGCACAAGGTATAGGAAGAGCAGTCTGCGAAAAATTTGCATCAGAAGGAGCGAATGTAATTGCCGTAGATTTAAATGAAGAAGAAGGTACAGAAACTTCAGAAATAATTCGTAAAAAAGGTGGCACCTGTTCTTTTTTTAAGGCAAATATTGGAAATCTTAATGAGGTAGAATCAGCAATCGATGAATGTGAAAGTAAATATGGAGATCTAAATATCATTGTTAATAATGCCGGAATTGTGCGTGCAGCAATGGTACATAAAATGAAAGAAACAGATTGGGATAGTGTAATAAATGTTCATCTTAAAGGCACATGGAACGGAATTCATGCAGCATCAAAAAGAATGATTCCTCAAAAAACAGGACGAATTATAAATGTGACTTCTGGTGCCGGTCTCAGAGGAACAATTGGTCAAATAAATTATTCTTCTGCAAAAATGGGTATAGTGGGTGCAACAAAAAGTGCTGCAAGAGAACTGGGGAGATATGGCATTACCGTCAATTGTATTTCACCTGCTGCTATCACACCAATGACAGAGACGATTCGAACTGATGAACGTTTTGAGAAGACATATCTAGACAGAATTTCTCTTGGTAGATGGGGAGAAGCAGAAGAGATAGCTGCAGGATTTTTATTTTTAGCTTCTGATGAATCAAGCTATGTAACAGGAATTGTACTAAGAGTTGATGGCGGAATGGGGATGTAAAAGAATATTAATATTTAGATAAAAATTTCAGTATTATTTCACTAGATAACTCGGGTTGTTCTGAGTAAAAGTGATGTCCCGATTTCTCAATAATCGATAGTTCGGAATCAGGAATTCGTTCTGCAATCAATCTCGAATTCTCTGTAGGAACTAAAACGTCATTTGAACCACAAATTACTAAAGTTGGAACCTTTAAATTACGAATCTCTTCTGAAATATCACACTCGTTCATTCCCTTTGTTCTCCTATCTAATTCTTCTCTACTATGGGGAAATTTTCTCTTATTCTCATCATAAAACTTTACCACTTCAGGTCTATTATCGATTGTATTTGGATGAAATAATGTCTCTAATGCAGCTCTCCTCTCTTCAGGGGTAGCAGTTGGAATACCACCTTTAGCCCTTGTTTCTCTTATTCCGGGATTGGGTTTAATAGCATCCTTCCCTCCAAACTGAGAACATGCAATTATCAAACTTTTTAATCTTTCTTGATTTTTAACTGCAAATTCCTGAGAAATCATTCCTCCCATGGAACCTCCAAAAATATGGAACTTTTCGATTTTCAAGCTGTCAACAAGACTTAAAACATCTAGAGCAAGTTTAGCAGGTGTTCTAATACCATCTTCGTTTAAAATTTTGGTTCTACCACTTCCTCTATTATCAGCCATTATTAAACGATATCTTTTCGATAAAAGAGGTCTCAAACGCCCCCATACTTCAATGGTAGCTGTGAATCCCCCGACCATTACTAATGTCTCGCCTTCACCCTCTTCTTCATAATAAATCTCAAGTTTAGTTTCATTGCATTTTGCAAAAGGCAATAACTTCCCTCCCAAAAACTAAATAATTATATTTCTGATCATAACAAAAAAATAGAGTAAATTTATAATAAGAAATTTACTTTTTTACATCATAAAGAACTGTTAGTATTGGAATTTCTTTCTTAAGCTAATTAACGTTAATCGATGAAAGGTAGAGAAATGAGAGGAATGATTCTAAAAGAATTTCAAAAACCTTTAGTCTTAGAAGAAACAAATGAGCCTGAAATAGGCCCAAATCAAGTTCTTGTAAAATCTAAAAGCAATGGACTCTGCGCTACAGATTTAAAGATAGTTGATGGGTTAATACAAACTGCTCCTACCCCATTAATGTTAGGTCATGAAAATGCAGGGGAAATCTTAGAAGTTGGTAGTAATGTCAATGGATTTAAGTCAGGTGACAGAGTGGTAGTAGTAAGCAAACAGACTTGTGGCTATTGTCAAATGTGTAGACTTGGAAGTGAAGAAATGTGTTTAAATTCTCCTGGTAGGCTCGGAATCGAACTCCATGGAGGATTCGGAGAACTTATTGCAGTTTCTGAAAGAAATCTGGTTAAAATTGGGGATAATGTTAGCTCATCCGCAGCTTGTTTAATAGGAGGTACTCTCGGCTCACCACTTCATGCGATTAGAATGGCAAATGTTCAACTTGGCGAATACGCTGTGGTATTTGGAGTTGGAGGACTTGGCATTCATGCACTTCAAATTTTAAGATATCTAGGTGCAAATGTTATTGCGGTGGATATTAGTGAGGAAAAATTAACTGCAGCTAAAGAACTTGGGGCAACCGAAATAATAAATGCAAGCAAGACAAATCCTGTCGAAGCGATTTTGGAAATTACTAATGGATTAGGAGCTGATTTGGCATTAGAAATAGTCGGAGGATCTGCGGTTCCAATCGTTATTCAACAATGTTTAGATTTACTTAAAAGAGGAGGAAGACTTCTTATTCTTGGATATCATATGGGACAAAAAGTTCCTATTGATCCAGCTCAATTAGTGTACAAATGGATACAAATCATTGCATCACACAACCATACAGTCAAGGATGTTGCTGATGCAGCAAGCCTAGTAAATGACGGTAGAGTTAAGGCGATTATAACGGATACTATTCCTATAGAAGAAGCAAATGATGCGTTCCAAATTCTTCGCGCTGGAGACCCTGTGGGTCGTATAGTTTTAGAGTGGGCTTAGAAATCTTATAATTTTTAAACGAAATAATTTATGTAATTAATTAGGGGGAATCAAATGGAGTACCGTGTTGAAACTGACAGCATGGGAGAAATCAACGTACCTAATGACAAATACTTTGGAGCACAAACTGCTCGTTCTTTAATACACTTTAAAATAGGTCTTGATAAATTCCCAAGAGAAATTATTAGAGCACTGGGTGTTTTAAAAAAAGCTGCTGCAATCACTAATCGAGATCTTGGTACTCTTTCTGAAGAAAAATGTGACCTGATTGTTAAAGCTGCAGATGAAGTAATTGAAGGAAAATTAGATGACCATTTTCCCCTTTCTGTTTGGCAAACTGGTAGTGGCACACAAACAAATATGAATTCTAATGAAGTGATCTCTAATAGAGCTATTGAACTCGCTGGAGGAGTGTTAGGTTCTAAAAATCCAATTCATCCCAATGATGATGTAAACAAAGCACAATCATCAAATGATACTTTTCCAACTGCGATGCATATTGCAGCAGCAGAACAAATTAATCATATCCTTATTCCGAGTCTGGAGAAATTAAAAAATACCCTTGAAAAAAAATCAGAATCTTTTTCAGAAATAATCAAAATAGGACGTACCCATAAGATGGATGCAGTTCCATTAACTCTTGGACAAGAGTTTTCTGGCTATGTCACTCAAATAAATAATGGAATCAAAAGAATTAAAACCACTTTAGAAGAAGGATTATATTATTTAGCTCAAGGTGGCACTGCTGTAGGAACTGGAATAAATTCAAATCCAGAATTCG